>NZ_JYNS01000028.1 GCF_000934725.1 Methyloterricola oryzae | reverse complement strand
TCGGATTCACCATGAGCATTGCGCACGAACTCAGCGATCTTTTGAATCGCCCCAACGGCCCTTCGCACGTTCCAACTAGCGATGCGACTAACAAACTGCTGAACGGCTTGATCGCAGGCGTCTTTTTCAGCGTGGTGATCCTAGTTGGGAGCGGTGACGCCTGGTTGGCCGCCAATTTCGGACTGGGCATGTTCCTCGTAATTGGCGACATATTGCGTTTTCACGACCGCAGCCTGGGCATCACCGCCGGATTCCTTGCAGGCCTCTGCGCCAGCGGTGTCATTGGCTCCTTCTTCGGCCCCGAGATCGGGAAAGTGACCGCGCTGGGAATATTGGCTGCTGTCGCGCCGGCCATTCACATCATGGATACGGAACCGGGTTGGGGAAGAGGCGGCCGCAATGTCCTGGGCGTTTGTTGGTCCATTGCAATGACCACGGTTTTTCTCCTCTGGTTCTTCGACACCTATTCGCTGCATCTGATGGGCTAGCCGACGGCATCGCTGTGCGCCGCCACACCGTCGTTTACACCAAGAAACGCCAGAGGTCGCCTGCTCGTGGTCATTCCCAATGTCGTGCCCAGCGTAGATCATTCAGGTGAATGCAGCTTCCTCGCACAGTGATGACGAAGAGGCTCTGACGCTGCATCGTTTATTTCGCGTGCAATGCAACGATGGCAATCGCTTGTGAGACATGGCAGTCATGCTCCCCTATGGCAGAGGTCTATGCCGGGTAATCATTACCAAACTGCGTATCCGACCAATAATGGTTTGATGAAGACTAACGCCAAGCCCGCCAGCCCGGATGCGGCAATCACCGGAATGACTCCCAGCTTCCAGCGGAACAGTGCCAGCAGGGCCGCGAGGCCCAGCAATGCGGCGAATGCATCGAACCGCCCGGCGAAACCTTGTGGCCAGAATGTGTGCCAGGCGAAGAACACCGCGAGATTGCATATCACGCCGACCACGGCGGCTGTAATCCCGGTCAGGGGCGCGGTAAATTTCAGATTGCCATGAGTGGACTCGACCATAGGCCCACCGGCCAGGATAAACACGAAGCTGGGCAGGAAGGTGAACCAGGTCACCACGACCGCCGCCAGGACACCCGCCAGAAACGGCTGGTTTTGTCCCAAGACCTGCTGCGTCCAGCCTGCCACAAAGCCCACGAACGTCACCACCATAATGAGTGGCCCGGGCGTCGTCTCACCTAAGGCCAGTCCGTCGATCATTTGCTGGGGCGTCAGCCACTGGTAATGTTCGACCGCTCCCTGATAGACATAGGGCAGCACCGCGTAGGCGCCCCCGAAGGTCAGAAGGGCTGCCTTGGTGAAAAACCAAGCCATTTGCGTCAGGGCGCCGTTCCAGCCATAACGGGCACATAGCACCCCAATCACGCTGCTCCAAAGCAGCAGCCCCAATCCCGCCACCTTGGCCAACCGTTCCCAGGTAAACCTCGCATGAGGTGGCACGGGGGTATCGTCATCGATCAACGCGGGACCGAAGGACCTTTTCGATGCGCCATGGCCACCGCCTACGGCGAACTTTTCAGGAGCCAGTCTGCCACCTAGGGCGCCTAGCAACCCCGCCGCCACTACGATAAGGGGAAACGGCGCATCCAAGACGAAGATGGCCAGAAAGGCCAGCCCAGCGATGCCCCACAAAACCCAGTTCTTGAGCGCCCTCATACCAATGCGGTAAGCCGCGAAAAGGACAATGGCGGTGACCGCCGGCTTGATCCCGTAAAACACCCCCGCAACCGCTGGTAGTTGGCCAAAGGCCAGATAGATCCAACCAAGGGCTATCAAGATCAACAGTGACGGCAGGACGAACAAGCCACCTGCGATGATTCCACCCCAGTTCCGATGCATGAGCCAGCCAATATACGTGGCCAGTTGCTGTGCTTCCGGACCCGGCAGCAACATGCAGTAATTCAGGGCGTGCAGGTAACGGCTCTCGGAAATCCAGCGGCGCCGTACCACCAGGTCCTGGTGCATGATCGCAATCTGACCGGCCGGGCCGCCAAAGCTGATGAAGCCGAGCTTCAGCCAATAGACAATCGATTCGCCCAGGGAGATCGAATCAGGGCGTTCAGAGCCCGACCTTGCGCGGTGCTCGGTGTCCTTCATGGTCTTATCCAAATAGGAACAGGTATCGGATCCGCAGGCGTTGATAGAAACGCCGACTAAGGTGAAATCTTCCCACGACGGCCGATGATTTTCCCCAGAAGCATGCTCAGATCTACGCCCGCCAGCCACGAGATTCCGCAATTCGGCGAATCCCGACGGAGTTGGCAGTTTATCGGCTTTACGGACGATGAAATGGCAAATCGCTCGGATACACGTCTAGGTGTCGCCCAAAGGTCATCAGTCAGCGCGCCGTGTCGCACGCTAGAGTGCAGGCGGTGATTCGGCCGATTCTCCCTTGCTGAACACCCTCAACCGCTTGGGCTGAATCAGTACCTCATCGCCCTTGTTCAGGCCATTGCCCTGAAATTCCCCACGGCTCATTTCCGCCTCCACCAGGCCGGAACCGTCGCTGCGCTCCAGTTCCAGCCGCACCACCCCGCCCAGCCGGCGCACATCCCGGATCAGCGCGCTGATGCCTTAGCCTTCCGAATCCCTGCACCGGCTGTGCGAGGAAGTCCACCTGAACCTGGCCTACCGCTGGTTCTGCCGCTTGGGATTGCAATATCCCGTTCCGGACCGCTCGACCTTTTCCAAGAACCGCCACGGTCGCTTTCGCGAGAGCGGCATCTTCCGGCACGTGTTTGAGACCGTGCTGCAGCGCTGCATGGCGGAAGGGCTGGTCAAGGGCGAAGCCTTCTCCACCGACGCCAGCATCATCTAGGCTGATGCCCTTCGGCAACGGCGGGTGTCGGGTTAAGAGATCGACTGGGGCGATCCCGAGCAGGCCGCGAGGCCGGTGTGCGAGTATCTGGCCGCCCTGGAAGAGGTCAATACGTCGGCCGATCCACTGAAGGTCTTGTCGCCCACAGATCCGGCGGCGCGCTGGACATGGGCGGCCGGCGGGGCTTCCGTTCTTTGCTTACTCAACCAATTATCTGGTCGATCTAGAGGCGGGGATCATCGTCGATGTCGAGTCCTCTTCGGTCAACACGACCGCGGAGGTGGAGGCCACGCGCAGGACGATGGTGTTGGGGTCGGCGCAATGAACCGAGTTCATCTCCCTTGATCTTCCAGGACCGCCAGACGAACACGGCTGGAAACAGGACGCCGCATCTGAATGACCGGCCCCAGAATTTCCAGTGACTTCAGTTCGCTCCCGTTAAAACTCGGGAAGTCCGGATGGATGGAGACGAGCTCGTAGTCGACGTCATTTCCGGACTGCGACAGCACGCGGTACTTGCTCAGGATAAGCCGTTCGGAACCCGGTCGCAACACGATTACCGGGTCGCTTGGCTGGATCGGCGCGTCAGGATCAATCACCAACTGATCTCCGGGACGAAATTCCGGTTGAAAGGCTTCGTCGCTCAATCCCAGTTTTAATGCAAAGAGGCGTGGCCCGGACTCCGCAAACGGTAGCGAATAGTCCATGGCGATCCATTTTCCGCTAAGGGATTGGACCGACTGATCCTTGAGATAGGCGTGCACCAAGACGCTGTCCCGCGTGGAAAACAGTGGAACCCGTCGGGTGCTCGCCATCAGGAGAGGTCGTACGTTATCAGCCAATATCGGGGGGGATTGACTGCCAAACAACAGCGCATCCAAATCGACGCCGAGTTCCTTGGCGATCATTGGCAGAAAGGTGCTTTTCCGGATTTTTCCCGATTCCAGACTTTGAATGGTTTGCTGAGCAGCGCCGACTCTGACAGCCAACTCGTCCTGGCTGAGGCCCAATCGCTCGCGATAGTGCCGCACGCGCACGCCTACCGCGCTCAAGCTATCTCCCGACGATTCAGCGGAATTGGAGGTCGTGTCTGTTGGCCTTAACCGTGCTGATTTTTTCATGATCGGCAAATGGTGAGATGCACAAAACGACCATTATAACAGTAACGCCCTCGCAGCCGCGTGTCACTTCAATTCACGCGAGTGAAGTCGCTCCCACCTTCTTGCGACGCGGGCCTTGGCACTGGACTCGAATACCTGTTTAGCGCCTGCCGCGTCCGCCTCTGCGGGCCCTGTCCAGCGCAACATAGATAGTCGTACCCTGGAAATCACGGCCGTCTAAACCGGCAATCGCCGCCCTGGCTTCGTGTCCTTCCATGTCTACGGTGGCAACGCCGCGTGCCCGGCCGGTAAACATATCCCTGCTGAGTTTCAGATCGAAAACCCGGCCGTAATGTGTGAACAACTCGTTCAGGCTGGACTCGGTTGTGGTGGGAGGCAAGCCGCGTACGAAAAGCGTCAACATGATCAATCTCCTTAGAAAAAGTGGTTGCTGCAAAGTCAGCCTTCACTGGGTCGTCATGACTCGACACACTCCAAGTCATGACGCACCGGCGTGATGGGGACCGTGCAAAATTACCACTTTAATTCCAAATTTACTAGACATAAAACCGGTTTGATAGTAAAAACTAGTTTTATAAATGTGATTACCAATGGCTGTGGCCTGGAGACCTCATGCGAGAAGCTCTGTTGTCAATCTCTGGCTGTTCCGCAGCGCTTGCTGAGCTGAGGACGGGGTGGCGGACGGATGCTGGTGCCGGATTCCTGTCTTTTCTCATGGCCCTGCCTTTATGTTTGGGCGTGGCGGTGGCCTCCGGATTCCCGCCCATGGCCGGTGTCTTGTCCGCTTTCTCTCCCACGTCGGTGGTGCACGGCATGCTGACGGCGATCGGCATCGTCGGTGTCCTGGCCACCAATCTGCTCGCGGGGGTGGTGATCGGCACCGCCGCCAAACTGATGCTCCATCTCGGCCGCGGAGTTCCGCTCAAGAATCTGCTGCAGATTTCCTATGAGATCGATCATGCAACGCCGGGCACCTGCATCATCCGGGGGCGGGGCTCGGCGATCTTCTCCAATTTCCCGGCGCTCAAGAGCACCTTGGCTGACTTGGCAGCAGGAAAGTCAGTTGCCTTCGACCTGTCCGACGCGTATTTGATCGATAACACGGTGATGGACTTCATCGATCGTTACCGCGACGACACCGTGGCAAGGGGCGGACACTACGAAATCTCCGGGATAGCCTCCCACGAACCTTACGCCGATCATGAGTTGGCGGCTCGAATCAATAAATCCAAGGTTTAGTTTTCCAGGACCAGCAATCCCGATGCCATTACTTTTTGCCTATCTGTCGGTTCTCGCGGCGCTGATGTCGGCCTTGCTGGCCTTGGCAACCCATAGTCGCGCGGGACTGCAACGCCTTTCCGACATCGGCTTGCGACGGTGGCCGAAGACCCAACCCCTGACAACACGCATTTTTTCCGAAGCCCACTACGGTGACTTCCATCGTTACGGGCTATTTGGCCTGTTGGGAATTTCAGGGCTGTTTGGGGTGTTGGCCGGTGTGACAGCGCTCATGACCAGTACGATTCTTACGGATGTTCTGCCCTTCGGCCTGCCCTGGCTGAGCTGGCATGTGCGCATTGATCCCTTGGCCGGGTTCTTCTTTTGCGTTCTCGGCCTGCCATTGATGGCCGTCAGTCTCTATGGTCCGGGCTACGTTCGCGAGTTCGAGCACGGCAAGCATTCGCTCTCGGTCCTGGGTTTATTTACCGGGATTTTCGTGGCCGGCATGGAACTGGTGCTGCTAGCCGACGATGCGCTGCTGTTCATGATCGCCTGGGAGCTGATGTCGGTGGCCAGCTATTTCCTGGTTGCCTACCAGCACGATCATGCTGCCAATCGGAGAGCGGCGTTTCTCTACCTGTTGATGGCGGAAATCGGCGCCATCGCCATCATCCTCGCCTATGGCGTGCTCGCCGGCTTCGGCGGCGGCCTGACGTTCGATCTGCTGCGCGGCGCGGCGCTGAGCCCCATGTGGGCCAGCATCGCCTTCGTGCTGGGTCTGATCGGTTTCGGCATGAAGGCCGGATTGGTTCCGCTGCATGCCTGGCTGCCGGAGGCCCACCCGGTCGCGCCGTCCCACATCTCCGCGCTGATGAGCGGCGTGATGCTGAAAATCGCCGTCTACGGCTTCATCCGTTTCAGTTTCGATCTGCTCCGCCAAATTCAGTGGCAATGGGGGGTGCTGGTGCTCATCATCGGCTCCGCCTCCGCCGTGCTCGGCATCCTCTACGCCCTGCAGCAGCCTGATCTAAAGCGGCTTTTGGCGTATTCCTCGGTGGAGAACATCGGCATCATTTTCGTGGCGCTGGGCTTGGCGATGATTTTTTTGAGCAGCGGGCAAATCCAGCTGGGCACATTGGGCCTGGTGGCCGCGCTTTTGCACGCCCTCAATCATGCCCTGTTCAAGAGTCTTCTGTTCCTTGGGGCCGGCGCCATCCTGCATCAGACTCACGAGCACAGCCTGGAGAACATGGGCGGGCTGATCCATCGCATGCCCAAGCTGGCCGCAGTGTTCCTGGTTGGAACCTTGAGCATCGCGGCTCTGCCGCCCCTGAACGGCTTCGTCTCCGAGTGGCTGATCTTTCAGACGGCGCTGCAGGGCAGTGTCATTCAAAGCGGCGTGCTGCGCAGCCTGATTCCCACCGCCAGCGCCGTGCTGGCGTTGACCTCTGCGCTGGCCGCCACCTGCTTCGTCAAGCTCTACGGCGTGGCCTTCCTGGGGCTACCGCGCTCGCATCACATCGGGCACGCCCGCGAGATTCAGCATCGTGGCATGCTGGCAGGTCCCCTGCTGCTCGCGGTGTGCTGCGGCCTGATCGGCGTATTGCCGAGCCCCCTGATCAACGGACTGGCGCCGCTGACCCGACAACTGACCAGCTTCGAACTTCCCAATGTGTCTGTCCTGGGCTGGCTGTGGCTAACGCCGGTGGCGCCGCAGGTGGCTTCCTACGCGCCGGCCTTGGTGTTGCTGGCCATCGTGGCGGTGGGTGCGTTGTGTTACTACCTGCTGTATCGGCGCACCGGTCTTGAACCGCGCCGTGCCGAACCCTGGGACTGCGGCTTCGGCGGCTTGAACTCCGCCATGCAGTACACCTCAGGCTCGTTCAGCATGCCGATCCGACGCATCTTCCAACCGGTGTTCGAAGTGCGCGAAAACATCGAGGTGCAGCAGGACGGTCCGGACAACACTCGCGTCATTGCCCTGCGTTATCAGCATCACGTGCTTGATCGAGCCTGGCTGGCGTTCTACGAACCGGCGGGGCGATTGGTGCTACGCCTGGCGCGCAACATTGGACGTCTGCAGACCGGGAACATTCGCACCTATCTTGGTTACTCGTTCTTTACCCTGATTTTCCTGCTGTGGGTGATCAACTGATGGCCTGGCTGCTGGCAATACTGCAAACCCTGTTGTTCATCTTTGCGGCTCCGCTACTGGCAGGCTGGATCAAACGTGTCAAGTGCCGGCTGCAGAACCGCAAGGCCCCGTCGCTGCTTCAGCCCTATCGTGATTTGCTCAAGCTCTACCGCAAGCAGCCGATCGTCCCGCATCCGGCCTCGTGGATCTTCCGGGCGGCGCCTTACACCGTGTTCGCCTCGACCGTGCTTGCGGCGGCCATCGTACCGCTGGTGGCGGTCGATCTGCCGACGTCGCGTATCGCCGACGTCATCGTGCTGGTGGGGTTCTTTGCCCTAGGGCGGACCTTCCAGGTTCTGGCCGGCATGGACACAGGTACCGCCTTTGGCGGCATGGGATCTTCACGGGAAATGACCATTTCCTCCCTGGCCGAACCGGCCATGTTGATGGCGATCTTCACCCTCTCCATGAGCGCCCATACCACGAATCTGGCCCAAGCCATCAACTACGTGCTGGATACCGGCCTGGTGCTGCGTCCCTCCTTTGTCTTCGCCCTGGGAGGCTTGATGCTGGTGGCCATCGCCGAGACCGGCCGCATTCCCGTCGATAACCCGGCCACCCATCTGGAGCTGACCATGATCCACGAAGCCATGATCCTGGAATACAGCGGGCGCTGGCTCGCCCTGATCGAGTGGGCCAGCCAGATCAAACTGATGCTGTACGGCGTGCTGATCGCCAACATTTTCTTTCCCTGGGGAATTGCCCAGGACTTCTCACTCAACGTCCTTGGGTACGGGATAGCCATGATTTCCCTTAAATTGGCGGTCCTCGCCGTGCTGCTGGCCTTGTCGGAATCCCTATTCGCCAAGATGCGCATCTTCCGCGTCCAGGAGTATCTGGGCTTCGCCTATCTGCTAAGCGTGCTGGGCATGTTAAGCCACATCATTCTGGAGGCGGCGCGCTGATGGCCATCACCGAACTGTCCTTGTATCAGCAGGCGATCCTGCTGCTGGCCGGTCTGATCGCCCTGACTTCGTTTCTGATGCTGGGGCAGTCGCGCTTGAGCCGTCTGGTGCTGATCTTCGCCATCCAGGGATGCCTGCTGGCGGCAGCGACCGCGTTGGCCGCCAGCGTGCTGAATTATCCACATCTTTATGTTTCGGCCGCGCTGAGTTTCTTGCTCAAGGGGCTGGTGATCCCGATTCTGCTGCAGCGCCTGATCCACCGCATGGGACTTCACCGGGTCATGGACACCATCGACCATCCGGCGCGGGTGATGATGGCGGGTACCGCACTGGTGGTGTTCAGCTACTACGTCAGCCTGCCAGTGGTCCAGCATTCCACCCTGGTGACCCTCAACGCCATTGCTGTCAGCCTGGCCGTGGTGCTGCTCGGAATGCTGCTGATGATCACCCGCCGACAGGCGGTGGCCCACGTGGTGGGTTTCATGTCCATCGAGAACGGCCTGTTCTTCGCCGCCGTCGTCGCGACCTACGGCATGCCCATGGTGGTGGAACTGGGCGTGGCCTTCGACGTGCTGGTCGCCGCCGTGGTATTCGGCGTGTTTTTCTTCCAGATTCGCTCCAGCATCGATTCCCTCAACGTGGATCAACTCAGCAAGCTGAGTGAGGTCGACCAATGATCGCCGTCTACTTGTTGCTGGCAGTACCTCTGGCAGGCACGGTACTGCTGGCCTGGCGCGGCGACCGTCCTGAAGCGGGACGGCTCAACAGCCGACTCAACGCATTGGCGTTGGCTGCATCCGTCTGGCTTGCCATCGATGTGCTCATCAACGGTCCGGAATTGTCTTTCGACCAATTGCTGTACATTGATTCCTACAACGTCTACCTGGTGGCTCTGACCGCCTTCGTGGGGCTGACCACCTCGGTGTTTTCCGGCCCCTACATGGCCCACGAGCGGGAAATCGGCCGGGTCACGGCGAAGCGTCTGCGGCTCTACTACGCCATGTACCAGGGTTTCATGCTGGCCATGTACCTGGTATTGACCACCAACAACATGGGCGTTCTGTGGGTGTCCATGGAGGGGGCCACCCTGGCCACAGTGCTGCTGGTCAGCCTGTATCGCACACCGGAGTCGGTGGAGGCGGCCTGGAAATATTTCATCCTGTGCGGTGTGGGCATCGCCCAGGCCCTGTTCGGCACGGTGCTGCTGTATTTTGCTGCCGAACAGAAACTTGGCGTGGGGGGCGACGCTCTGCTGTGGACTGTCCTGCACGATCACGCCGCCCAGCTCGACCCTGCCATCTTGAGTTTGGCCTTTGTGTTCCTGCTGGTCGGTTACGGCACCAAGATTGGCCTGGTGCCTTTGCATCAATGGCTGCCGGATGCCCACTCGGAAGGCCCCACCCCCATGTCGGCCATCCTCTCTGGGTTACTGCTCAACGACGCGCTCTACGCCGTAGTGCGCTGCAAGATGCTGGTGGACGGGTCGCTGGGTACACATCTGGCCGGCAACCTGATGATGGGATTCGGACTGCTATCCTTCCTGGTCGCGTCCCTGTTCTTGCACCGCCAGACCGACATCAAGCGGCTGTTCAGCTATTCCTCCATCGAGCACATGGGGCTGATGACCTTCGCCTTCGGGGTCGGCAGCCCTTGGGCCACCTTCGCCGCACTGTTCCACATGACCACCCATTCGCTCACCAAGTCGGCCATCTTCGTCACCGTGGGGCATGCCGCGCAACTGGCCGGCACCCAGCGCATGGACAGGATCCGTGGCCTGATCCTGACTCAGCCAGCCATCGGTTGGGGGCTGCTGGTCGGCACCGTGGCCATCGCAGGGTTTCCACCCTTCGGCGTGTTCGCCAGCGAGTTCCTGGTCCTGGTCGCCACCATGCACGACTACCCCTGGCTGACGCCGTTGCTGCTGCTGGGAATCGGCCTGGCCTTCGCGGGACTGTTCCGTCACATCCAGCCCATGGTCTACGGCGACGTGCCGGAAGGTCAGAAGCCCATCGAGGCCAATTTGACGCCGGTGATGGTGCATCTGGCGCTGGTGCTGTGGCTGGGACTGTCGATCCCCGGTTTTCTGGGTAACTGGTTTAATCAGGCGACCCATTTGATTTCGGGAGCCTGGCCGCAATGAGTTGGAGCGCTCTCAATGTCCGGGGTGGCCTTGCCAGTCTTACCGCATACTGGCGATGCGATGTGCTTGCAGGGTTATCGGTCTCTCTGATTGCGTTTCCGTTGTGCATCGGGATCGCCATGGCTTCGGGATTTCCGCCGCTAGCGGGCCTCTTGAGCGCCATCGTCGGCGGTCTTGTGGTTTCCCGCATCAACGGCGCTCAGTTGACGATCGCCGGCCCGGCCGCTGGCTTGGCGATGGTGTTGCTCACCGCCGTCGAAACGCTGGGCGGGGGCGACAAGTCGGCGGGCTATCGGCATACCCTGGCAGCCATCGTTTGTGCCGGATCCTTGCAAATTCTGCTCGGGCTGATGCGCGGCGGCCGTCTTGCGCTGTTTTTCCCCGGGGCCATCGCCCATGGCATGCTGGCATCCATCGGCTTCATGGTGATCGTCAGCCAGGTCCCTGTGCTGATCGGCGCACCCTTCGCCGCAATGACAACCTGGCAAAGCCTCTTGCAGTTGCCGGTCAGCTTCTCACATAGCGAGCCGGAGAGCGCCGCAATCGGCCTGCTGGGCCTCGCCATCCTCATCTTCTGGCCACGCTTCGAAAGGGCATCGTGGGTGTTGAGATTACCGGCTCCAATCGTGATGATGCTGGCGGGTATCGCCCTAGGCAAGGCAACCGGGCTGGACGAACGCGCCTTTTACCGAATCCCGATTGTCGCTTCAGCTGTCGCGGTACCAGTCAATTCTGCTCAGCATGTGCTCGACGTCTTGCTCTCAGGCTTGAACAACGTGACGCAAAGCCTGTCGCGGCCCGACTTTCGCAAAATTGACACACTGGTCTTCTGGGAAGTGGTTCTCAGCCTATTTCTGGTCGGGAGCCTGGAGTCCCTGTTGGCTACCGCCGCCGCAGACCGCCTTGCTCCCGGCAGACGCCGGTCGAACCTCAATCTTGAAGTCTCTGCGATAGGAATCGGCAACACGCTGACCGGATTGGCAGGTGCCATGCCCATGGTGTCCGAGATCGTCCGCAGTACCGCCAATATCGGCTACGGTGCTCGCAGCGCCTGGTCGAACTTCTTCCACGGGCTGTGCCTTTTGGCGTTTCTAACCGTCCTTCTGGCCGTTCCTGTCGACATCCCTTTGGCTTCCCTGGCGGCGCTACTGATCTACGTGGGCTACCGGCTGGTCTTGCCGGTCGTTTTCGCCGAGACCTGGGAAGTGGGCCTGGAGCAGCGGTGCCTTTTTCTATTTACCGTCGTCGCCATTCTGACGACACATCTCTTGTCCGGCGTTGCACTGGCCCTGGCGCTGAAAGTGCTGTTGCTTCGCTGGCGCGGTGCCAACGTCAGCGTGCGGTTTCGCAATCTCTTCAAGCTGGCGTTCCGCATCACCCGCCAGCCTGCGGGGAACTATCGTATCCAGATCAATGGCGCCGCTGTGTTCTCCAATATCGCCGCGCTCAAGCGCGAACTGACTGAATTGCCGGTCGGAGCGCAGATCGTCTTCGATCTCCGCTATGCCCGTTTGATCGACCATACCGTGATGGTGCTCATCGACCGGTTTCAACGGGATTGCATCTCCGCTGGTGGGCGATGCGAAATTCGCGGTCTTGATCATTTCGAGAGCCTGTCGGACCACCCGTTGGCCACCCGCCGGCGCAAACCACTGCAATGAGGGCATCGGACCATGAGTGAAACCAGCGTCGAGAAGCCGGCGGGTGCCTGCCCGGAAATTCGCGACTTAATGATTGGCAGGGTCGATCGCCTTGAAGGGCTCTATGCGGGCTTCGACCGTGCCGGTATCGAAATCAGCCCTCAGGCGCCAAGCCCCTTGCCTCCGGCCGAGGTCATCGAGATCAAGTCCAGCGACTGGGGCCGGGCAGCCGCGGCAGGACGCGAACAAAACTGGCGTTGGGCCGGTGTGTGGGCCGAGGATCGGGGCTACGACCTGATGGTGAACGCGTGTCTGGAAAATCATGGCATCTACGCCATCCTGCGGACGCATCTGGCCTGCGACCATACACAACTGCCATCGCACGCGCCTCATTATTGGGCGGCCGATCGTCCCGAGCGGCACATTCAAGATCTGCTGGGCATCTGTTTCGATGGCCACCCCGATCCGCGGCGCTGGACACGCCATCAGGCCTGGGACGAAGGCGCGTATCCGTTGCGGAAGGATTTTCCGGCGGCCGGTTCTCCAACGGATACCTCACCGCCGGATCGTGACTACCCCTTTCTCAAGGCCCAGGGCGCCAGTGTTTACGAAATTCCGGTGGGCCCCGTGCACGCAGGAATCATCGAGCCCGGCCATTTCCGCTTCCAAGCCATCGGCGAAACGGTGCTGAACCTGGAAGAGCGTCTGGGCTATGTGCACAAGGGCATCGAAAAGATCGCCGAGGGCCGCGATCCTACTGGTCTAGCACTACTGGCCGGACGCGTGTCCGGCGATAGCACGGTAGGCCATGCCTGGGCCGCCTGCATGGCGATGGAACGCGCCGCCGGGCTCGAGATTCCTGCCCGTGCTGCGCACATCCGCGCACTACTTGCGGAACGGGAGCGGGTCATCAACCACCTGTGGGATCTCGGCGCCCTGTGCAATGACGTGGGCTTTGCGTTTGGCTACTACCAGTTTGGCCGGCTACGGGAACAGTGGTTACGCGAGAACCAGAGCCACTTCGGTCATCGCTTGCTGATGGACCGTATCGTGCCAGGGGGCGTTTCCGTGGATGTGACGGCCTCGGCAGTACAAGGGATGCGGAAGTCCATCGCCGCGTTGCGTTCCGAACTGGATGAATTGCTGACCATACTCGACGCCAACTCCTCCCTCGAAGATCGTTTTCTGGGCACCGGCATTCTCCCGACGGAACTGGCTTCGGCATTGGGTGCCCTGGGATTCGTCGGCCGTGCCAGCGGCCAGACCTTCGATGTACGCAAGGATGCGCCCTATGCGCCTTACGACCGGCTGAGGGTTCGTGTTCCGACAGAAACCCAGGGCGATGTCTCGTCGCGGTTCTGGGTGCGTTACAAGGAATTGCGGATCGCTTTGAGACTGCTCGGCGAACTGCTCGACGGCCTGCCAGATGGCGAAGTGGTTGCGTCCTGGCTTTTGCCGCACGAAGGTGCCGAGGGCTTCGCGGCCGTCGAGGGCTGGCGTGGCGAAATTCTCTGCTTCGTCCGGTTTGGCGCTCATAACGTCATTCGCCGGTATTGGACCCGCGATCCCAGCGTCGTCAATTGGCCCGCGCTGGAAAAGCTGGTGCTCGGCAACATCGTCCCCGACTTTCCCGTCTGCAACAAATCGGTCAACGGCTCTTACTCAGGACATGATCTTTAGGGTGATTTCATGCTCAGACTTTACGGCAAGATCTTCAAAACCGGCGTTCTTACGGAGATTGTGCACAGGCCATCAAGGGCAACGCTGGCCCACGATGCGAGCGTCGAGCAAGCCGGGGAGGCCCTCAAGGAGATCGTGGACTGCCGCTTTCGGGGAAGTCTGGCCATCCGGCAGGTTGATGCGGGGTCTTGCAACGGCTGCGAACTGGAAATCCATGCCCTTAACAACGTCTACTACGACGTTGAGCGATACGGCGTGCATTTCGTCGCTAGCCCGCGCCATGCCGACATCCTGATGGTGACCGGCCCCGTCTCGCGGCATATGCAGGCGGCGTTGCAGCGGACTTATGAAGCGACGCCCAATCCCAAATGGGTGATTGCCGTCGGTGACTGTGGCGTTTGCGGCGGCGAGTTCGGATTGTCCTACGCTAGTTGTGGCGCTGTATCCAACGTCATCCCCGTGGATCTCGCCATTCCCGGCTGCCCACCCACGCCACTGGCCTTGCTGCAGGGTTTGTTGTCTTTATGCGGCCGCTTTTGACGTCATGTTTGCGCCGGTCCTCGCCATGGTCGATTTTGCCGATGCGACATCCAAAAGGCTGCAGATCGAACGGCAGGCTCGGCAGGCGGCCTGTGCCCTGGAAGCGCGACGGCGGCGCTGGATCAATTTGGATTTTAGCGGTGTATCTGGCGTGAGTTGGGAATTCGCTCAGGCGTTCCTGCGTGACGTCGAACAGAATCTCCCGACGATCTGGCTGGTGCCCAAGAACTACGACCAGCACTGCGCAAATCTGACACGACCGTTGAAGACACGGTTGAGGCGTTTGCGGGAACAAGAATGGATCGATGGCTGCGAACGTTATTCGACGGGGATCGATCCACGCATCAAAGACAGTGATTTTCGGCGCTGATTCCAATAGGGCATCTTGCAAGACGTGGTTATCCGGTGGGAATCGCCCTCTGGAAGTCGAGAGATGGCCTCGTATCCCGTGCCGGCGACAGCGCCAGAATCGGCGCAGTGGCTGGAGCAGCTTTATCAGCCACGTTGTCCGCGTTGTGACGGCGAAGGTTGTTAACGCTGGGGCCATCAGGCAGGACTGCAACGGTTTCGTTGTCATACCTGCGGTCGAACGTTCACCGCGACGTCGGGTACACCCTTGGCCCGTCTGCGCCTGAAATCGCGGTGGCTGAGCTTCACCTTGCCCTAAGCTCCTACTTCTATCACTGCTCGCGGCTACAAGCGCCTGACAAATATGCCGATGTCCGATCAGTTCTCGCAGAAGCATTCCACAGCAATCACCAGTGCTATGGGTACCGGCGTATGCGTGCAGCGCTTGGCCGCCGCCAACTGCACACCTCTGAAAAGGTTGTGCAACGCCTGATGAAGCAGGAGTGCTTGATCGTTGCCGCGCATAAAAGACGTCGGTACGGGTCGTACCGGGGAAATCAGCCCCGCGCCAGAGAACCTCATCAATCGGGACTTAAGGGCGGAGGCCCCCAACGAGCAGTGGCTGACTGACATCACGGAGTTTCAGATTCCTGCAGGAAAAGTCTATCTATCGCCGATGATCGATTGCTTCGATGGGCTAGTGGTTAGTTGGACCCTAGGCACCCGTCCAGACTCGGAGTTGGTGAACACGCTGCTGGATGCTGCTATTGATACGGTAACCGACTGCGAACTCCGGCCCGTCGTTCATTCTGACAGAGGAGGCCATTACGGTTGGCCAGGGTGGCTCAAGCGAATGAGCAATGCCAAAATCACCCGATCAATGTCGCGCAAAGGTTGCTCCCCGGATAATGCAGCCTGTGAAGGATTCTTTGGCAGGCTGAAAACGGAACTCTTTTCCCTAGGAACTGGCAGGACACACCAATCGACCAATTCATCGCAACGGTTGACGCCTGCATCCGCTGGTATAACGAAAAACGGATCAAGGTCTCCCTCGGATCGCTCAGCCCTCCGGAGTACCGGGCGAGCCTTGGGATTGCGGTATAAACCAGTCCAAGTATTGCGCCGCACCCCCAGTGGCTCAATTTTCAGTCGGCGTTGACGGCGGAGGCCAGAATCCGGCGAATTGGCGCGGCGTTCAGGAAAGCCGCGCGCAGGGCATCCGCCCCGGCATCTTCGCTATCCGGCAGGGAGGCCGCCAGTTTCCGGACGATGCCCGCGGCCTTCCCCCTGCAGTTTTCGGCCGCCGCCGCGTTCCCGGCCTGCCGGTGGAGGGATTCCGCCCATTTATGGATTCGCCAGGCGGCCAACGGCACTTCCCCGCCTTCGACAATGCGCAGGGCCTCGGCCATCCGGGCATGGGCCTCCTCCGGGTCTTCCCTGGCCCATGCGATCCGGCCGAGCAGGCCTTGCCCCAATGCCCAATAAGTCCGCTCCGGCGGCCGCGCGGCGAGTTCGCACAGGCGCCCGGCATGGTGACGCGCCTGAACCGGATCCCCTTGGGCCAGCCAGTATTCGGCAAACGCCTGATGAAACGGCAAATGGAAAAACCAGTCTATCAGCAGGCCCTCGTCTTCCACCTGGCGCCGCACGGCGGCGAGGTGCTCCATGGCCCGCGGATAATCCGTCAACCCGAGCGCGATCTTGGCCGAGACGATATGGAACAGAGTGGTACTGGTGACGTCGGGGGGCGAGTCCAGCAAGGGGGCGGCTGCTTCGACCAACGCTTGCGCCCCTGAGAAATCCAGTGCCTCGCTGTGCAACAGGGCCTTCAGGATGAGAAAGTTACGCATCCCGGTGGGCGACCCGTTCCGTTCCGCCACCTGCAGGCTCCCGGCCAGCAGGCCGGCGGCGCGGCCCCATTCACCCAGATGCAGCAGTGACCAGATCTGGAAATAGCGGATCAGCATGACCAGGTAACCGTCCCCCAAGCGTTCGGCGAGCTGGACACCTTCATCGGCCGTGGCGCTGGCCTCCCGGTAGTGCGAGTGGTAGGTTTCCAGCATGGTGTGGAAGGACAGGCGGGTGTTGAGCAGCGGAGGGTTGCCGAGGCGGCGTACAGCGGCCAGCGCATTCCGGCAGATCTCGGCATGCGCGTCCTGCCAGCCGACCAGATAGAAGCTCCAGCCGGCGTGGGTGGCGTCGGCCAGCGTCTTCATCACCGGGTCATCGAGCGTCCGGCTGCGCTCGACCGCCTCCGCCGCCAGCGCCAGGGCGCGCCGCCGGTCGATCCAGAAATAAACCCGGCTCAGGTCGATCAGCGCCCCGACCTCCCTGGCCGGATACCGGCAGGCCCGCGCGCAGGCCAGCATCGCCGCGAGATCGTCGATGGCGCCGCGCATGTCGTTCATCGCGCGCCGCACTGCGGCCCGCTGCTGCAGCAGGTCGAGGCGCGGATCGACCAAATCCGATTCCGGCAGTTGCTCGATCAGCTCCAATGCCCGGGTCAGGCAGGCAATCGCCTCGGGGTTGGCATAGCGCCGCGCGGCATTGTCGGCGGCGAGCCGGAGATAGGAGAGGGCCTTGGCGCAGTCCCGGCTCGCCTCGAAATGGAGGGCCAGTTCGGCCGCGAGCAGAGCCCGACGGTGATCCAGCGACGTTTCCAGCGCCTCGCCGGCGCGCTGGTGCAGATGCCGGCGCCGGGCGAGGGGAATCCGGTGGTAGAGGACATCGCGATACAGGGCGTGACTGAAGGCATAGCGTCCCGCAGCGCGGCGCTCGGGCGAGTGGGGCGCATCCGCCGGTCGCAGGAACCGGCCCAGCCGTGCCAGGGCGGTGCAGCATTCCTCGATCGACAGGAGCTCCTCCTGGCAGACCGCCGCCACGGTTTCAGCATTGAAGGTGGCGCCGAACACACAGCCAGCCTCCAGCACCTGCCGTTCGGCCGGCGCGAGCCGCTCCAGCCGCTGCTCCAGAAACTGGCGCAAGCTCTCGGGAACCAGACCGTCGAGTTGGCCCGGACTGTTCAACAACCAGCCCTGGTTCAGGCCTTCCTCCACCACGTTGACCAGGAATAAAGGTTGTCCATCGGTCCGCTGATAGAGGGCTTGCGGCAGACGTTCCGGCCAGGTCTGGCCGGGGAGCCGGCGCTGCAAATAAGCCCCGATGTCCGCTTCGCACAAAAGTTCCAGCGCTATTTCGGCGCACAGGCGGTGCACTCGCAGTTCGTGCCGCAAGGCTTTGAGCGGATGGTCATGCAGGACTAGCTCGATCGGGCGGTAGGTGCCGAGCACGAGAAGAGGTGCGGCCTGGTCACGGCGCGCGAGAAGTGCCAGCAACTCTATGGACGCCGCATCGCTCCAGTGCAGGTCCTCCAGGATCAGCAGCAGTGGATTCTCCACGCTCCATGTTTCCAGGAACTCCACGCCTTCCCGCAGCATGCGCTCCCGCGTGGCCCCAAGGGTCATGCGCTGCAGGTCGGCCCGCGCGGCCTCAGTGAGGAGCCAGGGCATCTGGATCAGCCAGGTGGGGGCATACCGCCGCAAATGTGCCACGGCCTGTTCGTTCTCCCGGCAAAGCAGCCCTACAGCTTCGAGCAGCGGCCGATAGGCTTCGGTCTCTCCCAACTGCTCGACGCACTGGCCACGCGCGATCATCGCCGCTCCGGCGGGCAGGCTCTCCGCGAAGGCATTAACCAGTGCGGTTTTGCCGAGCCCCGGCTCGCCGGTCACGAACACTAGCTGCCGCTCGCCTTGGGCCGCGCGCGCCCAGTGCCGATACAGCGCCTGAAGCGGCACTTCCCGCCCGACCAGGCCGCCATCGCCTTTCTGCATTTCCTCCGTCGGCATCCACTCGGGGGCCGAACGCTTGAAGGGGGCTACCGCTGCGATGAACCGATACCCCCGCCGGGCGGCCGTCTCAATGAAACGCGGCGCCTTCGCATCATCCCCGAGCACCCCGCGCAGTTCGCCAATATAGCCCCGCAACAGCCCATCGCTTACATAAGGCTGATGCCAGACCGCCTGGAGCAACTCTTCCTGGGTGACCAGGCGCTGCGGGTGTTCTGCCAGATACCGCAACACGGCCAGCGCCTTCGGCCGCAGCGATATTGGCTGTTCGCCGCACCAAAGCCGCTCGTTCAGCAGATCCAGTCGAAACGGGGGAAATATCAGGTCGCGCTCGCGTTCCATGGCCTTCATCATGCCGAAAATGGCCTTGATTGCTGGGATTCTACGCAAATTGAACGGAAATTCCACGGTACGTTGACTGCATTCGAATTGCGCTGTTGCTAGCCTGTTCGCGTGCAAGATGCACTCGGTCAACAACCGGACTGCCGTAATCCTTCAAATGGAAGTTGCGAAAGTTGAAGGTTAGCAATGGCAGTCCCATGAGCCGCGCCCCAGGCGCGAAAGGAGAACGTCATGAAAAACTGCAACACACCCGCGAGTCGGCCCCTGCCTCGCATCCTGCCCGCCGCCTTCGCCGCCGCAATGGCCGGCTCGGTCTTGCTGCCGCAGTCGAGCCTCGCCGACCCTGATTTCGTCGAGACGAACGCGGTTCCCTGGCTCCTGGTCCGGATCGTCGGCGCCCAGGACGATACGGCCGGCGGCAGCAAGCTGACGCCGACCACCTTCATTCAGCGGATCAACACTTCCGGCGGAGTTGCGCCCTCGACCGGCTGAGCTGTTGTCACGGACGTCGGCAAGAAGGCACTGGTGCCTTACACGGCGGACCACGTCTTCTACACACCTGTCGAGTAGGGCGGCTCTCAAACACTGCCCCGTGGATGGAAATGGTTAATGTCGGAAGATTGATGAAGTGCCTCCGCCGGGAACTGCTCAGGCCGGATGATCTGGCCAATTATGGGAACGTCTTTGGCCAGAAATTGGCGAAGACGTGCTTCACCGCGTTTTCTGGGGTTTTGGCGTACACCCCACAATGGATACTCAACCACGAGTACAGAGGAGATATGAAAATGGCAAAAATTTTCCATGCTTACCTACTATGCGGCGCACTTGCGGCGCCCTTTCTTGGTCCGTCAAACGCGCATGCTGCTAGCATCGTCAATCACTTTGGGTGGTGCCTCGACGATCAATCCGGTTCCACCCAGGATCGTAACCCGATCGTGGCCCGCCAGTGCTTCGGTCTCTTTGAACAGCAGTGGCGGTTGGCCGGGTCGTCGATAATGGGCATTGGAACTGGCGAAACCGGGGACCCCGGACAGCCGAGCCACAGTAAGTGCCTCACCATTTTTTCGGGGGCAGAGGGAACACCAGTCTTGTTGGTGGAATGCCAAAGGGTTTTGCAAATCCGTAGACTCCAGAATTGGAATTACTCCGGCGGCCAGATCCACAGCACGTTGAACGGCCTGTGTCTCACCCACAACGGAATCTCGGACACGCAGGTGACGCTCCAAACCTGCGATTCTGGCAATCCAGGCCAGTTTTGGGCAATCCGATCCTGAGCATCGCTCTTTGAAAAGGAGACTAAAATGACCACCTATTTTCATAATCTGCCCCGCAGCTTTCTGGTGATGGCTCTTGTCATGGCGCTTGGGTTTTCAAGCGCTCATGCCGCTGCGTTGGTGAATGGCAATCACTTCATCAGTTCCCGGAATTTCCCATCGGCATATGTCTGTCTCAGTGCGGATAACTCATCCAACGGCACGGTAGTATTTGGCCGTCCCTGTCTCCCTAACTTTAGCCAGGCGTGGAATTGGGACGTCTTTGAAATCCAGGGACTCGGCACGTCCACGGGGGACGACGGGGTGCACCGGAAGTGCCTCGATGTTAGGGGGGGCGGAACAGCGGACGGAACGCCAGTCCAAATCTTCGAATGCAACGGGACGGGCGCACAGCAGTGGATTTACACAGGTACTGGCACGATTTTCAATCTGCGCAGCGGCAAATGCCTCGATCTCAAAACCGTCAACCGCTTCGGGTTCAATGAGTTTCAGGCGGTGATCAAAACCTGCAACACCGTCCAGAATTGGGTCGTCCAGTAAGGCCCAGCCGCAGTCCGCTTCCGCAGGCCCAGATGGACAAGGAGATTGGCCCGTGGATCGGCATAACGCCAGTTCGGTCGGGTAAACACGTCGCGGCGGCGAAGAGCGATTGCCAGCTGATCGAGCACGCAGAACGTGTAAGCTCGGATATCTAGCTATCGTCTTGCGCACGCCGTAGCGCTGCCAAGCCTTGCCGATGACCTCCCGCGGGGCATCGTTGGCGGGCTTGCGGCGCTGGCGGTTGGCCAAAGTACTTGCCAAGCGCGATCTGGAGTTGGGTGAGTTGATTGAGTTGACCCATCATAGCCGCTAGTCCCGGTTATGTTGATAGGCCTATTTTACCGCCCTAAACCAAGCAAATTGGGGTTTTTCGACACAATCGGCCATCTTCGGTCATTCATAGAAGCATCGAAAGTGCCACTTGAATGGCGGCTTGACCTCGGTAGCTGTCGCGCAATTGCCCATTCTCCTGATCGGATAGTTGACCTCCTCCGAAGATCCTTTGCCGACACGTTGCGTTTATCATGGATCGTGTTCTTTCAAAACGAGCGAAAAAGCACGGAAACGTAGTTCAACGTTTATATATTGCTTTTGAAGGGGCCATCGAACGCTCTTTCCAACCCGATTGCGGTGCGGTCAGCCTGGTTTATTGAAGTCTCATTTTCGGCGTTCGAACACGTACGATGGCCTTGCGTAATTCTTCCGCGGCGATGAAAAGCCAAGGACACGCTAATATCGGTAGCCATTGATCCGCGCGAAGCGGCGCGTGACCCAGTATGCGTGCTATCGGAGGTACGTAGACAAACGCTAGCAGCGTCAGCGCCTCAATGACGACAGCGACGACGAGCATTCGATTGGTAAATGGGCCTATCACGAAGAGCGATGCCGGATTCGAGCGGCACTCGAACGCGTTGGCCATTTGCACCGTTACAATGACTGAAAATACCATCGTCGAGAGCACCGCTTTGTCCGTACCCATAATTGGAAGAGGGTGGACCGGCCAGCCAAAATACAGCCACGCTCCGAGCGGGAGCATGGCAATTGCCAGAAATGCCTCAACCGGACCGAGACATCCAAATGCCCGCCCGAAGACGTTGATGCTTAGCAGCTTCGCACTCCGTGCCCTCGGATTACGATGCATCACCCCAGCAGCGGGCCTCTCCGCGCCAAGCGCAAGGGCTGGGAGCAAGTCTGTGCCAATGTCGAGCGCAAGCACCTGAAGTACCGAAAGCATTAACGGGATTTCACCGGCCGACATCGCCCAAACCACAAAAGGGGTGAGTTCGGCCACGTTGTCTGTCAGGTGATAGGTCAAGAAGCGTATGATGTTGTCGAACGCCGCTCGCCCTTCTTCCACGGCCTCGACGATGTGGGCGAAATTATCATCCAGCAGCACGAGATCCGCCGCTTCGCGCGCTACATCGGTTCCGCCCTTGCCCATGGCGATGCCGATGTCGGCCTGGCGAAGTGCGGGCGCATCATTCACGCCATCTCCGGTCATGGCAACGACTTCGCCCAGGCCCTGCAACGCTCTGGCAATCCTCAATTTGTCTTCTGGTGCTATGCGGGCAAGCACCGGTGTATTTGTCATCAGCAGTTGGCCTAGGGTGTCATCGTCTTCGGGAAGTTCGGCGCCGAGCATGACCGATTCCGCTGCGATTCCCGCCTCACGGGCAACCGACAAGGCCGTTGCCGGATGGTCCCCAGTAATCATGACGATCCGAATACCGGCCATTCTCGCTTGGGCGATAGCGGCGGGGACTTCAGGACGGACAGGGTCCGCCATCCCTACGAGCCCCAGAAACTCCATTTCAACTTCGGCCGCTCGTGCAGTTTCGGGCATTTGGTTGGCAAATTCGCGACGAGCGAAGGCCAGTACCCGCAGACCTTTCGCGGCGAGTGTATCGACTTGCGCCGAAACGTGCCGTTGTTCATCGCTTCCGAACGGCAACACAGATTCGTTCACCCGGATGCTTTTGCAAAGCGGCATTATGGCCTCCGGTGAGCCTTTCGCAAGAACCTCATAGGCGCCATTGGGCCGGTGATGAACGGTGCTCATCCGCTGCCGTGCCGACTCAAATGGAAACTCACGGACTCGCGGCGCATAGCGCGCAGCATCCCGACGCTCGACCCCGCCCTTGCGCGCCAGTGCCAGCAGGGCCCCTTCCGTTGGGTCTCCCAGACAGCGCCAGCGCCCGTCGCGTTGCTCAACCTGCGCATCGCCGCAAAGGGCCGCCGCCTGGAGTATTAACTGGATGTCGGATCGCTCCGATTCGGAAAGCGGTCGCCCCGTCCTCGTGAGAATAGTTCCGCCAGGCTCGTATCCTGAACCGGTCGCCCGGTATTGTTTCTCGGGCAGCACAATATCTCGCGCGGTCATTTCATTCCGCGTCACCGTTCCGGTCTTATCGGTACATATCACCGTTGTAGCCCCCAGCGTCTCGACGGATTCGAGCCGACGGACCAAAGCACCTCGCTTCGCCATCCGCGTAGCGCTCATCGCAAGGGATAAGGACAGGGTCGGCAAAAGTCCCTCAGGTACGAGGGCGACTATGACGCCAATCGAGAACAAGACACCGTCATGAACCGGAGTTCCGAGTGAAAGTGCGATTCCAAAGAACACCACGCCGGTCGCGAGCGCAAATAGCGCGATGACACGGACGGTTTGGTTGAGTTGGTTTCGAAGTGGGGTCGGTCGCGCAACTATGCGTCCAGTCAGTGCCGATATTCCGCCAAGGCGCGTTTGGCTTCCCGAGGCAGCGACGACTGTTGTGGCTGAACCAGATGACACGAATGTTCCTGCGAAAACGACGTTCGGCGCTTCGAATGGATCGTCGACAGGGCCAGCATAGGCGTCGGATGTCCGCATTACCGGTTCCGACTCACCCGTCAGCGTCGACATATCAACTCTGAGTTCCGATGAACGAATCACTCTGGCATCAGCTGAAATCCGATCACCTTCCTTCAGCAGGACGATGTCCCCAGGTACCAACTCCGCCGAGGGGATCGCGAGCTTGCGTCCCGAGCGGCGGACCACCGTCGATTCCGGAAGCAGTGCTGCG
Organism: Methyloterricola oryzae; assembly: GCF_000934725.1. NCBI lineage: Bacteria > Pseudomonadati > Pseudomonadota > Gammaproteobacteria > Methylococcales > Methylococcaceae > Methyloterricola > Methyloterricola oryzae. The sequence continues at coordinate 637 of NZ_JYNS01000028.1, read as the reverse complement.
AGTGCTCTCGTGGCCCGTTCCGCCCGATACTCTTGCACGAAGCTGAACACGCCATTGACGACGATGACGAGAATGATCGCAACGCCCAGTTGCGGCATCTCACCAGCGAACGCCAGGAATGCTGCCCCCCAGAGCATCAACGCAAAAAAGTGGATCATTTGATTCAGGAGTTGTCGCAGCGAGCTAGGGCCACGGGGCCGCGGCAACTCGTTGCGCCCGAAGGTGCGCAGCCGGGCTTGGGCTTGCTCCACGGAAAGCCCCTCTCGTGTCGAACGCAGGTGCGCTAGGGCCTCGTTTGGAGTGAGGGCGATGGTTTGGAAAAGTGTGCCAGTTCCCACCGAACCCTCATCGTGCATGGGCTTGTCTCTCAATCACTGGGACTAAAACGTGGTGAGATTCTCTCACGGTTTAACTGTAGAAGTCGCGACCTGATCTGACAGTTACCCGTTTTGGGTGCGCTGGGTTGTCAGATCAGATTCAACTGACCGACTTTCTGGTTCCACACCTCCTTTCCAGCGTGAAGCGTTTGTAGGGGAGTGCGACCGCAACACATCTTACCCTGATGGGTTCGCTCCTGGTTATAGTGCTCGATCCAGGCATCCAGGTCGGCCTGCAGTTCGTCCACGGAGAGATAAAG
>NZ_JYNS01000027.1 GCF_000934725.1 Methyloterricola oryzae | reverse complement strand
TCTGGAGGCACTTACGCTGCCCGATTCGCGCAGCCAACGCCGCGCCAGGTTGGCGTTGATGCCGTGTGCCAGCGCGACCGCGGCAATTGAGGCACCGGGCTGTCGGCAGGCGTCCACCACCTGCCGCTTGAAATCAACGCTATGGAAGCGCCGGGTACGCTTGGGAGATGAGTCCATGAAAGTGTCCACTAAAAACTGAAGTGGACACTATCTTGCGCAATCCATCGGGCGCCTTACAGATGGGATTACCGGACGGATACGATTGAAACGTGGCGATGCAGATACTTCCATACTGGACGGAAGGGACGGCTAGCATCGATGTGACAACGCCAAATCCATTTTCCACGGCGCGAGGGAAAATGGCGGATTAAGGGGGCCGGTTGTGGATCATGAACGATGACAAAATCGGCCTCGTTCAGCAGATCCCGCAGGCGTTCCGCGTTGGCGGCATTAGTATCTTCATAGAGCGCGAGTAAGCGGGGGTGGATCGATGCTCGCGACCCCTGCAATGCATTGTGCATGGCCTTGGTACAGTCGAAGAACATACCTTCGCCAGTAATGACTTCCCACTGGACATCTAATCCCAGAGCCTTTGAGAGCGGCACCAATTTACTGAGGATTTCCGCAACACCACCGCCGATTCGAGTAGAGTTAATATGGACCACTTTACGGTTACTCAGCAGACTAGCCAGCTGCTGCAAATGGTCAACAACATCGTTACCTGCAATGGCAGCATAATCCTCAAGGAGTGACATCAGACACCATCCAAAAGACAGTCGGTCAAGGTCGCGGCGAGGCGAAGCCTCAAATCAATCAGACTACCGAAATAAGGGTCAATGTTGGCAAGGCGTTGGAGCAAATCTGCATAACAATCCCCGTATACACCCAGCCATTCGCTGAAATCGTCGGACCCTGTTGGCGAACGCCTGCGAGCGTCGATAAAGTGGTAGAAGATGCTGCCAGTGGACAAGGTCGGCATGATTCGAGCCAATGCCTTTGGCGTATCAATACAAGCTCGGGGGTCGAAAACGACAGTCTGAGTGCGAATAAATTCGAAAGGGTTAATCGCCACCAACCAAGGGAGTCGCTCGCTTTCATCTAAGCGCTCATCGATAATATCGAGCAGCACCTGGCGTAGATCCTCGATCGCATCAAATTCTGTCGGGTTTACCAATGCAAGTCGTTCCGCCAATACCTCGTCATGCAGTCCATGGTGGACCCACGCTGCAAAATCATTGCTGTATTCGCGCTCCTCAAAGCGCGGCTCGAGTAAACCAGCCCAGAAATGGTGATAAATACTTGCCGGAGGGACATGTTGCACGCCATCCCGCAGTTCGTTCAGCGTCATTGCTCGAACCCCAGTGGCAATCGCGATAAGCGCACAGTCGCGCAGAGGGAAATTTCCGTTTTCAGCCGTTACCGTCTCTTTTGAGTGCAAGTCAGATAGCATCGAAAATTCCTAACTTAACGGCGCTAATTCCCAGCCGGCCCAAGGTATGAGCTCGCAGGCCTTTGAACTGCAAAAATTTGCACGAGTTGGAAATGGGCTGACAACCCGTTAAAACAATCATGTGCGCGGTGGCGGCGACTGGCTATCCTTAGAAATCTTTAGGTGATCATGCCTATAGGCAAGCTGGATAATCTAATTGACACTGCCACTATCCCTTGTCAGCAATGTACACGTCATTCCCGGCGGTCTTATGCGATAGCCGTGAAGCGTCCACTAAGTACCTGGCTGAGACATTCGCATACCGTCGTGTCCTGTGCGTTAGGTCTGATTGAACAGCGCGATTGCACTCAACTCCTGACGGAGGTTGGTTCGATGAAGTCGAAAAAGTCCTTAGGGTCGATGGTCGTTGCGCTCACATTGTGCTTGAGCACTACCAGCATTTCCGCTCAGACTGCCGCCCATAAACTTGGTCGAGGCTTGGCCGCAATGACCTGCGGGGTTATGGAGTTACCGGGTACCATGATTTCAGAGACGCGGGAGAAAGGCGCGCTGGGTCTACCTGTGGGCCTTGCTCTCGGACTCGGCAGGATCGTCACGCGAGAACTGGTGGGAGTCTACGAATTCCTGACTGCTCCGTTCCCAGTGCCCACCGGTTTCGCGCCAATACTCAAGCCCGAATATCCATGGGACTACTTTCGCTAATCCCTGAGCGAGCATGGCAATTGCCGCTAATCGGAAGCTCCATTTCAGCGCCAGATAGCCATAGCCTGTCAATCAGCGCGCAATACTTTCCAGCGTCAGCATCGGACAGTTTCCAGGCTCTTTCCTACTAATTCGGCAGAATTAGAACGTTGTATGCAATAAGACTGGCAATTGCCACGCTGAATGGCGGAAAAGCGGCGACGCGGTATTGCAGCCTGAACACTCGTACGTGCAAACCGGACGATTGCGGGCAGGTCCTTTGAGAAAGTTGCTGATGCTGATGAGTCTTACCTGGCCGGCCATGCAGACAGAATTTTGGAGGAAATGGTTTCAGAAGCGCCCGCCCCGCGGGCCAATCAGGAGTTAGGGGGGTGCTCGGGCACACAGTACAAAGGTTCACCGCCTGCCCCGTTATTGGCAGTACCGAATCCGTCCGGTGATGGCGACAACAATTTCCCTTTTCTCGCTGCGAGAAGGTACCCGATAGGATCGGACAAGGAAGAGGCAACTACGAATTGTATCTTCAGTTTTCCGGTGACCTAATTTCGGCGAATTTCTGATCGGCCGCTTCATTTGCATAAACTAAAATTATCAGGAGCCTTGGTCATTAAGTCTAGTGGTTAAATACTAAATATTAAGACTATGAGGGATTGCCATGAAGCGACTAAAGATAGCACTTATACTATACTGCGTCTTGTTAATCCATCCAGCCTCGGCAGACGTTGCACTTGTCACACCGCAAGTCCAAGGAGGAATCGAGTTTGTAACTGGCGGCGTTGACGTGGAAGAATATAAAGCGATGCGAGCGATTCAAGGCAACTATAACTTGCATCTGCTGTTCGCGGCAAATGGCACAGGAGAGTATCTCGCTGACGTGATGGTTAAAATCATGACTTCAAGCGGCAAAACCATACTTGATACGGTCTCTGAGGGCGCCTACCTTTATGCCAAGCTGCCCCCAGGCCACTACAGTCTCATTGCGGATAGCGACGGCCATGTGATTAAGAAAACTATATCAGTATCGAACAAACACGGGGTATTGGTGCCCTTATATTTTCCACAGAAGAAGGGAGATTGAGGGTTTCTCATCAAGCAGATTAACCACCTTTTCCGGCTTAACGTAAATTTGGTAAGGCATTGCCAAGCTTTGCCCTAGGACTCGCTCAAAACGGAGAAAAAATTGATCGCTACCCAAGCCTAAATTGATGCTATTACTGTACTGTGGGAGGTTGTCATGGACCGTTTAGTATTTCGTTCCATACTTGGATGACTAGCTCTTGCCACCGTGTTTGTTCTGGCGGGTTGGACACAAGCTTTGGTCAAGGATGACACTCGCCGCGACACTGTCAGCACGGCGCCCTGCCCCGGAACTGAGTGGGCCGACGATTCTTCTAAGGCCTTTCTGCCTGTTCCCGTCTTGGCGTTCCTTCTACCACACACTGACATTAATGACATCAAAGCTGACAATTACCTTAAGCGGTGTGGCGATACCACTAAGTTGATCAACCGAGAAGCCGACGTCGGGTGCGTGGCAGGTGTTTCCGGCGCATTAACGCGGATAGTAACACTCGGCATTTGGCAATGGTGCCCGTCTCGCATTTCCTGGACAACGGATGTGCAGTCGTAGACGGAATCAGTGAACAGTCTTGTCTCGTTATTTATCAATCGCTGGATTACTCATTTTCAATCCTGGAGATGAGCCTTGGACAGAGATAAGCAAAAACATTAAATATGAGCTCGCGATGCTAAGCAACATGGTATATAGGATTTGGCGGTATATTCATGATTGACCGTATAACGACGGTGTGGCCCGGAAAGCCTTATCCACTTGGCGCTACGTGGGAAGGAAAGGGTGTCAATTTTGCCCTCTTCTCGGAGCATGCCGGAAAAGTGGAACTCTGTTTGTTCGATGACAAGGGACGTCGCGAAATCCAGCGAATTCAGCTCCGGGAGCAGACCGACCAAGTATGGCATTGTTTTCTGCCTGAAGCGCGCCCGGGCTGGCTATACGGTTACCGTGTTTACGGCGCTTACGAACCGGCTCTGGGGGGGCGTTTCAATCCCCATAAATTGCTCTTCGATCCGTATGCAAAGGCAATCGTTGGTTCATTACGATGGAATGACACACTGTTCGGATATAAGGTGGGCAATAAGAAGGCGGATTTGTCGTTCGACCACCGAGACAGCGCTTCAAGCATGCCTAAATGCCAGATAATTAATCCGGCTTTCTCCTGGGAATACGATCGGCCACCGCAAATCCCCTGGCACGATACCATCATTTACGAACTGCACGCAAAAGGCTTCACACAGTGTCACCCGAAAGTTCCGCCTGCACTGCGCGGAACCTATGCCGGACTAGCGACAGAGCCGGTAATTTCGCACCTGTCCAAACTCGGTATAACGGCAGTGGAACTCATGCCGATACATTCGTTCATTAACGACCGCCATCTGGTGGAAAGGGGACTTTGCAATTATTGGGGTTATAACTCGATCGGATTTTTTGCGCCGGCAGGGCGTTATGCTTATAGCGAACCCGTGAATGAATTCAAAACGCTGGTCAAAACCCTGCACCGCGCCGGCATTGAGGTAATACTTGATGTGGTATACAACCATACCGGCGAAGGTAATCAACTTGGGCCGACTTTGTGTTTTCGCGGCATCGATAATCAGGCCTACTATCGTCTGAATCAGGACGACCCACGCCATTACATGGACTATACCGGTTGCGGGAATACCCTCAACATGACGCATCCGCGCGTACTGCAGCTGATTATGGATAGCCTGCGCTACTGGGTGCTGGATATGCACGTCGATGGCTTCCGCTTCGATCTCGCTTCGTCACTCGCCCGGGAGTTACATGAAGTCGATCGCCTCAGCGCCTTTTTCGACATCCTTCGCCAAGACCCCGTGCTATCACAGGTCAAGCTGATCGCCGAGCCCTGGGATTTGGGAGAAGGCGGTTACCAGGTTGGAAATTTCCCGGTTGGCTGGGTCGAATGGAATGATAGATATCGCGATGGGGTTCGCGCTTACTGGAAAGGGGAAGGTGGACTGATCGGCGATCTGGCCTACCGCATTACCGGTTCCAGCGATCTTTATGGAGGCAATGGCCGCAGGCCCTACTGCAGCATCAACTTCGCCACCGCGCACGACGGTTTCACGTTGCACGATCTGGTGAGCTACAACGAGAAACACAATGAAGCCAATCTTGAAGAGAATCGCGACGGTTCCAACAACGCCTTCTCCTGGAACTGCGGAGCAGAGGGCCCTACCGACGACCCCGGCGTTCGACAATTGCGCTCAAGGCAAAAGCGTAACCTACTGAGCACGCTGCTGCTTTCACAAGGAGTGCCGATGCTGCTGGCTGGGGACGAGATGGGGCGCAGCCAGCAGGGCAATAACAACGCCTATTGCCAGGATAATGAGATCAGTTGGATAAACTGGGATTTGCAGCCTGAAGACCACGAACTGCTGACCTTTGTGCGTCAATTGGTGTGTCTGCGAAAACAGCATCCGGTTTTTCGCCGGCAGCATTTTTTCTCGGGCCGTCCCATCAAGGGCATTGGAATCAAAGACATCATCTGGCTCAATCCGGATGGCGAAGAAATGAGCGAAGAGGAATGGAGCCAATCCTTTGCGCGCTGTTTAGGAGTCTACCTAGCGGGCGAGGCGATTAATGAACGGGATGAACGCGATCAACCCCTTCTTGACGATAATTTTCTGCTGCTTCTAAATGCGCATGACAGAGAGATTCAGTTCCTTCTTCCGAATTATCGAGCGGATAGACACTGGCGGATTATGCTGGATACCGCCGAGGAGGAAGCCCAGGCTTGCACATACTCTTCCGGAGAGAATTATCTCGTCAAGAGCCGTTCCTTGACATTGTTCACCCAAGAACCATGAACCGACATTTATTCATGGCTTTTCCCGCCTGTTGTTCACATTTTCTTTGACGACGGACAGTTTAACGCAGGTTCCAATACTCCAATCTCCTTCCAAAAGATTGGCTACGAGAATACCGCTCTTCTTCAGTGCGACAGCGCAGCGCTTATAGAAGTTCTGGCTGCACAAACGAGAAGGGAGGCGCTCACCATCGAAACCGTCCAGAAAAATCGCATCAAAGCGATCGCGACAGGTAGCGATATAGTCCGCTCCGTCCGCGTGAACGATTTCGAAGCGGTCGTCATCACACGGTAAGCCCCGGAAGTAGTGTTTTTATCGCCATTATGCCTAAGCAATGTCGCAAATTCGTCCGGCGGTAATGCCGGACTGCTGAGATAGCCTTGGTATAAATCGCAGCCTTGGGCTTTCAGAAAATCGAACTGCTCCGACGTCTCCACGCCTTCAGCCAACACTTTCAGCCGCAAGGTATGCCCCATGGCGATGATCGCCGCGGCAATTTCCCGGTCATCCTGCTGCTGCGGAATGTCTTCGATAAAACTCTTGTCAATCTTAAGCATGTCGAGTTGGAAGCGCTTGAGATAGGCCAAGGAGGAATAGCCGGTGCCGAAGTCGTCAATCGCTAGCCGCACGCCCAAATCCCGCAAACGTTGCAGAATCGACGCCGCTTCCGACTCCCGCTCCATCAGGGCACTTTCGGTCAGTTCCAGTTCCAGTTGTTCGGGAGGGAAGCCCGTTTCGGCCAATATCGATGCCACCGTCTCGCTGATGTCCCCATGGCGCAATTGGTGTGAGGACAGGTTGACCGCCAACTTCAGCGGTGGCAAGCCCGCATCGATCCAGCGGCGTCCCTGCCGGCAGGCTTCCCGCAGTACCCATTCGCCGAGTGTCGCGATCAGTCCGGTTTCCTCGGCGACCGGGATGAACTGATTGGGAGTAATGTCGCCCTCGGTTTCGCTGTGCCAGCGGATGAGGGCCTCGGCACCCACCACGTGACCGGATGCGATGTCGATCTGAGGCTGATAATGCAGACTGAGTTCGTTGTGAACTAGCGCGCGGCGCAGCAGTGTTTCCAGGTTGATGCGCCGAATGGCGGCATAGGTCAGGTCGTCCGAGAAATAACTGAATTTGCCGCGGCCCTCAGCTTTGGCCCGATACAGCGCCGCGTCCGCCTGTTTCAGGAGTTCTTCGGGCGTTGTCCCATGCTCCGGATACAGACTAATCCCGATACTGACGCTGACACGAACCTCCACGCTATTCGATAAACGACAGGGTTCAGTCAAAGCTTCAATGATTTCGGTAGCGACCAGCGCCGCATCCTGAGGGTGCGACAAATCCTCCAGCAGGGCCGCGAATTCGTCGCCGCCCAGACGGGTGACGGTATCGATGCCGCGGAGCCGGCTGGTGAGGCGTTCAGCCACCCGTTGGAGCAATTCGTCTCCGGCCAAATGGCCGAAACTGTCGTTGATGTCCTTGAAACGGTCCAGGTCGAGCATCAGCAAGGCCAGCGACCTGCGATCGCGCTTACCTATATCGATGCCGTGTTGTAGTCGAGAAAACAGCAGCAGGCGGTTTGGTAGGCCGGTCAGTACATCATGGTGAGCGAGAAACTCAAGCCGTTCCGTAGCGTCCTTTATTTGGCTGAGGTCGGAAAACACGCCGACATAATGGGTGACCCGAGCCTGATCATCCAGTACGGCGCTGATGGTGAGCAACTGCGGATAGACCTCGCCGTTTTTTCGGCGGTTCCAGATTTCGCCTTGCCAATAACGGGTAGCGTCGAGTTGCGCCCACATGGCCTCGTAAAACGCTTTATCCTGTCGGCCGGATTGGAGTATCCGCGGTGTCAGTCCCAAAACGTCCTCTTCACTGTAGCCGGTGAGTTCGCAGAACGCCCGATTGACGAGGAGGATGTGCTCCGACGAATCCGTCACCATGACACCTTCACGAGCGGTCGCGAACATGGCCGAGGCCTGGCGCAGGCGTTCCATACTTTGCTTGCTTTCATCGATGTTGCTGATGATCAACTGGAACACAAGGCATCCATCTGCGTCTTGTGATCGTTTGGTTTCCAGCCGCGCCCAAAAGGGTGCGGCATTGCGCTTAACCAGGTGGAGTTCGATAGTTTGAGGTTTTCCGGTCGTTGGAAGCTGCTTGAGGTATAAGTGATACAGTTCCTGCTCGGCATGGAGAATAAATCGGGAAAAAAGCTGCTTGATTAATCCTTTCCGGGGCAAGCCCAATATCTCGGCTGCCGTAAGGTTCGCCTCCAGAATTAATCCTTGTTCATCCAGAGTGAGGTAACCCACGGGTGCCCGATGATACAAATCGAAATAGCGCGATTGCGAGACCTCAACTGCCAATAACGCCCGGCGCAGTTCTTCGTTTTGCATCTCCAGTTCGATTCGATGCACCTGCAACTCGTGTTGCAGGTAGTGCTCCCCCACGGGCGGTACGGAGTCAACGGAATCTTCGACTGACATAGACCTTCCTTGAAGCAGAGTTTCCGCCCGGCGACGCAAGAGTTCTCTCGAAGTCGCTAAAGGCACCTTCGTCCGACCGGATCGGCTCTTGGTATTCATGAGCAGCGGGATGGCAAGAAGGCACCTCTTCGCGAACGACAAAGGCTTGTGTGGGGGTTTGCATGCGCGTTAGTTATGCGCATGCTGATGTGATCCCAATCGCTCAGGCAAACTAACCAGAAAAGCCAAAGTGCCATAAAAGTAGAGAACTTCCGATAGTGTCAGTCAAGCTGGTGTTATTACCAATTGGAATTCCGGTTTGATTGAACCCGTTTAGTTGGTGGGCAAGCGTTTCTTCTCCGGGTTGCCTGCCGTGAATTCCCTCTTCGTGTGTTGGGGCAGAAAGCGATGCGGTAGTGGCTTGCAGACCTTTTCTGATGTAGAACAAGTAGCGGCGGCATAAGCCGCTGTCCGGCGAAAAGCCAGATTTCATGAGGACTGGCGCCTAACACATGATTCTCGTCACCGACGACTGGAGGGATCATGATTTCCAGACAGGGCAGTTAACCGACTCCTCAAATTCTGGGGTCCATTGCTATTTCCGCCAAAGTGAAAGCGCCTCAAGTGCTGCCACGGAGCGATCCACGCAAGGGGAGAGAGGGGTAGATGTAATCTAGGGCATTTGATGGACCGTAGACCGCAACCTCGACTTCCTCAATCTAGCGCGCCTCTACGATCAGTTTTGCCGCGCAACACTGCGGATAGACAAGGTTAAATTGCCAACTTACCCTTTCAACTGGACTTCGCGCCCCCAGTCGCCTGCAGATCATAGGATCAGCGTCGGATCTCACAAATTGACGCCATGATGCTGGCATTTGCTGAATGTTTTCCAAGCCTGTTGGCTGGGGTACGTAATGGCGTGGCCGTATTGGCTCTCCGTTTTGCCAGATAACATTTCACTTTGGTTGGGTACGTCAAAAATTCTTTCATTGTTTGCGTTGATGAACGCTTTGCTCGCAAATATTTCCATGCTTGAGAGTCAGACAAGGTGATCGAACCGGGGCCAGAACGGCTCGATCAGATCCGGGGTCGGGGATTCGTGATTCCACGCCAGATCGCGGAACAAACCGAGATAGGAGGCCAGGCCCTGCATCTGGCAAGCCTGCGCCGCGTCGAAATGCAGCAACGTGAAGCCGAGGTACGGCACAGCGTTGACCGGATCCTGCGGCGACCGGCGGTTTGAGCTCCAGGGACGGCGCGAACAGGGTGCAGTAGGCCTCGAAGTAACCGGCCGCGGCGGCGCATTCGATCTCGCACAGGCTGGGACGTTTCAAAGTTCTGCCAGAGGTCGCCCAAGGAATCCGATTCGAGGATAGCTTGAGGGTTGTCAATCAACACGCGAAGGACGGCGAAGAGCATTAGATCGCCACCTGGCCAAAACCAGCCGTACACCAAAACTGACGATTACTCTCAGGAGGAGGGAACTGCAATGACCGGCGAATCTGAAGCTAACGGCAAAAGCTCGTTGATGTTTGAAATGGGCATAACCGAACGAGAAATCGCCCAACGCAAAGCGTTCTTGGAATTTGGGGAGACTGACATAGCGGCCCTAACGGGCATCCATGATTTAGCTCAACAGTACGCTAATCCAGTCATCGAAGCATTCTATCGGCACCTGCTGGCCTTCGATGAAACGCGCGAGTTTTTCCGAGATGCCAAGGTACTCGAGAAGGTCAGAAACCTTCAACGATCGTATTTCCTAGACCTCACCGGTGGTGAATACGGCGAGGCTTACGTGGAAAACCGCCTAAAAATTGGAGCGATTCACGAGAAAATCGGGCTACCCGTAAAATCCTATCTGGGAATGTACAATTTCTACCTCCGGTCTGTTGCCGACCGATTGTTCGCTGCTTACCAAGACGCCCCGTCCGAAGCCCTTAAGGCCTATCAGGCGCTTTTGAAAGTAGTTTTTCTTGATATCGGACTATCGATTGACACCTACATCCAACAGCGAGAACAACTGATTCGAACCCAACGGGATGCGATCCGGGAACTGCCGACGCCGGTTCTGCAAGTCCGAGAGCGGCTTCTGATCCTGCCGGTGGTGGGCGAACTGGAAACCCATAGGGCACGTCAACTCACCGAACAGTTGCTGAACAGCATCAGTTCAACTCGTGCCAAGGTCGCGATCGTCGATATTACCGGCGTGCCCCTCGTAGACTCGAAGGTTGCGAACCATCTCTTACAAACGGTCAGCGCCGCGCGATTGATGGGGGCAACGGTGATTTTGACGGGCCTGTCTTCGCAAATCGCCCAAGCCCTGGTGGCAATCGGTGTAGATCTAAGTGAGGTGAAAACCACCGTCGACCTGCAGAGCGGCTTGGAGGAGGCAGAGGCACTGCTGGGATATCACCTGCTTCCTCCGGCCGAACGCTCGAGGCCCACTTGATTAGGGAGAACCACCGTATGAAGTCTCCCATTCTTAAATTGGGCCCTAACCTCATCGTCTCTTTGAATTCCGAAATGACTGACTCCGACTTGTTGGAATTGCAGGCGGTCCTGGTAGCAGAAGTCGGGCGATTCCGTTCTAAGGGCGTGATCTTGGAAGTCACTACGCTGGAGGTTATGGATTCCTTCGCAGCGCGCACCTTGCGCAATCTGGCACAAGCGGTGGGGCTGCGGGGTGCCCAAGCGGTCATTGTGGGTATTCGGCCCGAGGTGGCGCTCGCGATGGTGCAATTGGGATTGGAGCAACGGCTCTCCGGGGTTCATACGGTACTTGATCTTGAAGAGGCGCTGGGGGTTCTGAACCGGGAGAAAGCAGAGGTCGATCCGCAATGACGGAAAGCGTGCGCGTCGCTATCGGTTCGGATATTGACATCGTTCGGGCCCGCCAACAGGTCCGAACTTTGGCAAAGGAAGTGGGCTTTACTTCGAGCGAACTGACCCTGATTGTCACGGCACTCTCTGAATTGGCGCGCAACATAGTGGAATACGCTCGGTCCGGTGAAATCATCCTGGACCAAATTTGCCAGGGGACTCGGCGTGGCCTATCGATTACTGCGCGCGACGGTGGTCCGGGCATTGCGGACATTGATCTGGCCATGCGGGACGGATATTCCTCCGGGAAAGGCTTGGGTCTCGGTTTGCCTGGTACGAAGCGCCTAATGGACGATTTTGAAATCACCTCCGAAGTTGGCCATGGCACCCAGGTGAAGGTGACCAAATGGACTCATTGATTGAATATGGTGTCGCCATGCGACCGTTTCCGGGTGAGAAGGTTTCAGGAGACGCCTACCTGGTCAGGATGCTTGAGGACGGAGTCGTTCTTGCCGTGGTGGACGGACTGGGGCATGGCGACGAGGCCGCCAATGCGTCGCGCGTTGCGGTGAAAACATTGGACCGCTACGCGGCCGAAACGCCCAACGAATTGCTATTGCATACCCATCATGCATTGAAGAGCTCGCGCGGAGTTGCAATGAGTTTGGCATCCATAGATCAACGCAGCAATCGGATGGATTGGCTCGGTGTCGGCAACGTCGATGGACTCTTGGTCAGGTATGGTACCCAAATTCCGTCCATTGAAAGACTGCTTACGCGCGGCGGAGTGGTGGGATTTCAGCTACCCCCTCTGCGAAGAGCCAGCCTGTGCCTTCACTCCGGAGACCTAATTGTCCTGGCTTCGGACGGTATTCGGAGCGAATTCGGTTCCGCCTGGACGCTTGCCGATCCTCTGCTCAGGTGCCAGAAAGTTCAGAGCATTGCAGAACAGATTTTGAGGGAATTCGGCAAGGTGACGGATGATGCTCTGGTCCTTGTTGCACGCTATTGCGGAAGGTTGTCGTGAACAACGCACTTCTAGATTTCTTGGCAGCCTACTCGAAGGAGATGAAGAGTTACCTGACCCAGGGTGGCGAATTGGGCTTGCAGCGTGCCTACGAATTCGGCCGCAAGGCCGTGGATTCGGGAGTCGGCCTGCTGGAGATTGAATCTGCATACCATGAGGCCCTGAAGTCGGCCTTATCTAGATTGAAGATATCCGTTGAATGCTGTAGCGAGGTCGAGCTCGCTGGGGATTTTCTCGCCGAGAGTCTTGCGCCTTTCGAAATGACTCACCGGGGATTTCGGGAAGCCAATGAATCCCTACGTAAACTCAATCGTGCGTTGGAATTTGAGATCGCGGAACGCAAGCACGCCGAGGAAGAACTGCAAAAGGCTCATGACGAACTGGAGCGCCGCGTTCGTCAGCGTACGGCCGAGTTGGCGGAAACCAACCTGGCACTGCAAGCGGAAATCATCGAACGCCAGCACTACGAAGAAGAGCTGAGGCTACACGACCGCGCCATCGAAGCCTCCAGCGTCGGGATCATTATTACCGATGCCGTGTGCAAGGACTATCCCATCATCTACGTCAACCCCGCCTTTGCCGAGATGACCGGCTACTCGAGGGAAGAACTGATCGGGCGCAATCCGCGATTTCTCCAGGGGCCGGAAACGGACCCCGAGTCGCTCCAGAAAATCCGCGAGGCCTTGCAGCGAGGGGAGTCTTGTCTAGTCACCCTGAAAAACTATAGAAAGGACGGCACAAGTTTCTGGAACGAATTATTTATCTCGCCGGTGGAGAACAACCTTGGCAATATCGGTCACTTTATCGGAATCCAAACCGACGTGACTCAATTGCGGCAAGCAGAGGAGGAGCGTCATGAATTGGATATCGCCAAGCAAATCCAGCTATCTCTCCTTCCGGGCGCGCCGTTAAAGGCCGAAGGCGCGCTCATAGCCGGCTACTGCCAGCCGGCTCGCCACGTGGGGGGAGATTACTTCGATTATTTCTGTGGGAGGGACGGTATCGACATCGTCATTGCCGACGTTTCGGGCCATTCAGTTGGCGCGGCACTGGTGATGGCGGAAACCCGCAGTTCGCTGAAGGCGGAAGCATTAACCAAGGGCGCCGGCAAGGCAGTGGGAACGGCACAGATACTCCGGGCCTTGAACGCTCTCCTCTACGAAGACCTGAGCCGGGCTGATCTTTTTATTTCCATGTTTTACATGAAGTTCAATCGGGACACCCGGCGGCTTTCCTATGCCAACGCCGGACACAACCGACCATTGCTGCTGCGTGCCGGTGAGGCCAAATGCCGAGAGCTAGATGCTGATGGCCTCATTCTTGGCGTAAAGAAGGACGTTGCGTTCGAGGAAAACAGCACGATCTTAAACAAGGGCGACTTGCTGCTCCTTTACACGGACGGAATCACCGAGGCCCAGAATACCGAAGGTGACTTCTTTGGGGTCAAACGCCTGAACGAATTACTCATCGCTCACGCTGAAGATGCACCTCAGGAGATCATTGCTAGCATCGCCGCTGAAGTGAGGCGATTCAATGCCGGCGAGTTCTTTAGCGACGACGTCACCATGGTAGTTCTGAAAGTAATACCGGACACCATGTTAGATTGGCGATGAATACAGATTTGAGTGACCGGATGGCCGGGGCCACCAATACGCAAACCAGTCAGGTAAGCAGTCATTCACGCGGCGTTAAGCCCAGGCCGGGTATACACTCGGCCACTTAAACAGGGATTCAGTCGGCTCCGCGCTTTAACCGCGCGCGGATAGCCGATCCAGCTGTCGGCACGAATGCGCTGGATGCGTTCGACAAGCGGGCAGTGAGAGGTCCGCCAACTGGCTTTGGCGCCAAGGAAATGAGCGGCGCGTGGAGGCTAGTAGACAATCAAGTGCGACTGAAAAATCGCTGGACGCCTTGCCCCTGCGGCATATGCCAGACAAATGGCGGGGGAATCGATTACATTAGCCACGGAGTCAAAGGCGGGTGCCCTGAAAGTTAGGGGGACGTCGTTGATCCACAAGAGCTTCAGCATAACTAAACCCTGACTCATCCTTGACTGAACACTTGAGCATACCAACTTTGCCAGACGACCCAGTTTCCGATCTTCTCGTAGTCGGAATTGGCGCTTCAGCCGGAGGGCTGCGGGCCTTAGAAGCATTTTTCCGTGCTATTCCCCAAGGCATGACATGGGTATGCGTAATTGTTCAGCATCTACCTGTCCATGAAAATAGCAACATGCCTGAGCTCATCGCTCGGTGGACAGGAATGCCTGCGATTGTGGCGAAGGAATCAACGCATTTGAAAGCGGGGCACGTCTATTTGCCTTTGCCAGGCCATAGTTTGGTATTGCACGATGATCGCCTGGAACTCGCCGATTTGAGCTTCATTGGAAACCGCCAACGGCCCATTGATTATTTCCTGAGAAGCCTGGCAGCTGCAAAGGGCCGGAAAGCAGTCGGGGTAATTTTATCCGGCATGCTCAACGATGGAGCTATGGGACTTTATGCCGTTCGGCAACAGGGTGGACTCGGCTTAGTTCAGGAGCCTGCAAGCGCTGAGTTCGACAGTATGCCTAAGGCGGCCATCGAAGCGAATGGGGCCGACCTCATTCTACCGCCGGAACGCATGCCACATGCGATCCGAAACTTCCAAACCATCATTTCTGAATCAGATGTGAAGGCTACTGCAATCGAGGAGCACCCGAATGGTGTTTTCGATCGAATTACGGAGATTCTAAAGCGTGAGGTCTCGCAAGACTTTCGAGGCTACAAGAAAACCAGCTTGCTCCGAAGAATTTCCAGGCGCATGAGTCTGTGTGGAATCGATAGCATGGAAGCTTACTTCAACAGACTTGAGCAAGATTCGGATGAAGTTAGCCATTTGGCCAAGGATCTGATGATCGGAGTTACCGCTTTTTTCCGTGACCGCGAGGCGTATCACATCCTCGAAACCATCGTGATCCCCCGAATATTTCAGGACAAAAAGGAAAGCGAACCGCTGCGGGCATGGGTGGCAGGCTGCGCCAGCGGGCAGGAAGCCTACTCGCTGGCGATGCTATTGGCCGAGCAACGGGATCTGATCGCACCGCAAAGACCCATTTCGCTGTTCGCAACTGACTTCAATGAAAGTGCCTTGGAGATGGCGCGCTCGGGCCTCTATCTACTTAACGAAGTCAGCGATATCGATCCCCAACGACTGAGTCGTCACTTCGTCCCGTGCAAACAAGGATATCAGATCAACAAGAGCCTGCGCGAAATGATTGTTTTCGCCCAACACAACTTGGTTGCCGATCCCCCATTTTCACGTCTGGATCTTATCGTCTGCCGTAATGTCTTCATCTACTTGGAGCCCGAATTTCAGCGCCACCTCTTGTCAATCTTCCAATATTCGTTGAATAGCGGGGGCTTTTTGTTTCTTGGTAACTCCGAGTCCATCGGTCCGCAGTACCGAAATTTCGAAACCATTTCCAAACGTTGGCGTATCTATCGCAGCCTGCTAAAGGAGACGGCACGAAAAAAGGAAATGCCCACCTACAGCGGGCAAGCCTTTCCAAGGTTCATCTTTCCCGACGGTATCTACGAAACATCACGTGTTCCCAAACAAGAGCGAGTGTACGAGAACGTAATTAACCGCCATGGTCCTGCTCAAATCTTGATCGATGCGAAGCACGAGATTTTGTACAGTACTGGAAATACGTCGGACTTTCTTACCTTCCCTGCTGGACAGCCTTCCACAAACCTCTTCGCCAGCATGAAACCGGGACTACTAAGTTTGATTCAGTCTGCGGTTCAGGAGACACAACGCAAGAATGAAAGAATCACCAAGGTCGGCGCCCGAGGGAAGGCTGGTTTCGCGATCCAAGTCCAGGCTGTGCCGGTCCAGCCTCCCCCCGATGCCCAGTGGATTCTCCTCGTTCTAGATCGTTTGGCCGACACGCCCCCTAGTGAGGCTCTCGCCGAAACGAGCGACAGTTTGCTGGTCCAGCAGCTCGAACAAGAGTTGGTGGCCACACGCGACGATTTACAACGAAACATTGAACACCTGCGGCTTTCGAACGAGGAATTCAAGGCAGTGCACGAGGAAGCTGTGGCTATGAACGAGGAGTTGCAGTCCGCCAACGAGGAACTGGAGAGTTCAAAAGAGGAACTGCAATCACTTAATGAGGAATTGCTCAATTCGAACAGTACGCTAGACCTCAAAGTGGCTGAGTTGCACACCACCAACAATGATCTCAACAACCTGTTGAGCAGCACCCAAATCGCCACGATTTTTCTGGATAAGGAGTTCCGAATCAAGCGCTATACCCCCGCCATGGGTCGGTTAATGCATCTTATCGATACGGATATCGGCCGACCGATAAGTGACATTGCCAGTATTTTAAGGAACAGTGACCTGAAGGAAGATGCCCGGCAGGTCATGATTAGCGGTCAATCCATCGAATCTGAGGCCCAAGATACGCTTGATCGGTGGTACTTGAAGCGGGTCTTACCTTACCTGGTCGAAAACAAGCAGATCGAGGGGGTGGTTATCACGTTTTCCGAGGTGACCTCTTTGAAGCGGCTACAGCAGGCTTTGCAGCACAACGCCGAGCAACTGCAGCAGCAGGCCAACCTACTTGAATTGGCTCCGGTGCTTGCCCGTGACTTGGAGGACCGCATCATTTTCTGGAATCTGGGCGCGGCCGACTTGTACGGATGGAGTGCCGAAGAGGCTCTCGGTCAAGTTGCTCACGAACTGTTGCAAACCCAATTTCCGATTTCTTTGGGCGAAATCCGTGACTCGGTCTCGCGCACCGGGGAATGGCAAGGTGATCTGATCCATACCACCCGCGCCGGGCAAGCGATTTCTATCGCCAGCCATTGGAGGTTAATGCGGGACCAACATGGCGCACCGTGGTCCATTGTGGAAGTAAACAATGACATTACTCAACGCGTACGAGCCGAAACGGCTCTACGGGAAAGCGAACAAAGATTCCGTCAGGTCGCCGAAACCCTCCCGCAGGTCGTCTGGCTGATTGAATGGCGAGACAGCGGCGAACCTGAGGGGCTTGCATTTAGCATTCTCTACGTGAGCCACATGTTTGAGATCGTCTGGGGCCATCCGGTTTCACTTTTGTATCATGACCCGGCACTTTGGCTGCGTTGCCTCCATCCAGAAGATCGGGAGGGCGTGTCAGACCGGGTGTTCAGCCGAGCAGACGAGAGCGAGGTGGAATACGAGTATCGGATCGTAGGAGCCGACGGCAAGTCTCGGCTAATTCATGCTCACGCACTACCGGTTCCCAATGGAGTGTCATCGATGCGGCGCTCGGTTTGGATCACGGAGGATGTCACTGAGCGAAGACGCACCGAAAATAGTCTTCGTCAGGCCGCTGCGGTCTACGAATGTACTGCGGAAGGCGTCATGATTACTAATGCCGCTTGCCAGATTGTTGCCGTGAACCGAGCATTTTCCGAGATCACCGGCTATGACGAGTCAGAAGTGATCGGACAAAATCCGACCATCCTTAGCTCGGGCCGCCATGACCTCACCTACTATCAATCCTTTTGGTCCGAAATTGGACGAACAGGTCATTGGCAGGGAGAAATCTGGAATAGGCGCAAGAATGGAGAAATATATCCGGAATGGTTGACTGTCAGCTGTGTGCGTGACGAGCAAGATCAGATCCTTAATTATGTGGCTGTATTTTCCGATATCAGCCGCATTAAACATTCCGAAGAGCAATTGCGACGGCTCGCGCATTTCGATGCCCTAACCAATTTGCCCAACCGACTTTTGCTCTTGTCGCGACTCGAGCATGTTATAGAAGTAATCAATCGGCGTGGGCACGGCAGATGCGCGATCCTCTTCCTGGATCTGGACCGGTTCAAGAACATCAATGACAGTTTCGGTCATCCGGTGGGCGATGACGTTCTGGTGAATGTTGCTGCAAAATTGCTCACGCGTATCCGCAGCGAAGACACGCTTGCGCGTTTGGGTGGAGACGAGTTCGTCGTGCTCATGGAGGAATTGGATCGCCCCGAAGATGCGGCTGACCTCGCCCAAGATTTATTGGAGCTATTGGCTGCACCGGTTACTTTGTCCAATGGCAGCGAAGTTTTCATAACTGGGAGCATAGGCATCAGCATGTTTCCAAATGACGCAACCGAAGCGACGGAATTGCTGCAACATGCGGATGCCGCAATGTACCAAGCCAAAGAAAGCGGCCGAAACGCCTACCAATTCTATACGCGCGAACTTACGGTACGTGCAAAGCAGCGAATCGAATTGGAATCCCAATTGCGACATGCCCTGCTCAACGATGAGTTCACCATTCACTATCAACCTCAGGTGGATATCGCATCCGGCTGCATCTGCGGTTGCGAAGCTTTGATTCGCTGGCAACACAGCGACGGTAGTTTGGTGGCTCCGGGACGTTTCATTTCCTTGGCCGAAGAAAACGGGAGCATCATAGCGATTGGCCAATGGGTGCTGAAGCGTGCCTGCATGGACGGAGTGACCTGGATCAAGTCCGGACATGATGACCTTTGTCTCGCCGTCAATCTTTCGCCTCGACAATTCTTGCAGCCAGATTTGCCCGTGATGCTGGAAAAGATTCTCCATGAGACGGGGTTTCCGGCAAAAAATCTCGAGCTGGAAATCACCGAAGGGGCAATCATGGAGCACGGTCGCGAAGCCGAATCAACCTTGGATGCACTCAAGGTGCTGGGCGTGAAGATTTCGATTGATGACTTCGGTACGGGCTACTCGTCACTTGCCTATCTCAAGCGCTTCCCCATCGATAAGCTAAAAATTGATCAAAGCTTTGTCCACGACATTCCTCATGACCACAATGATATGGAAATCGCTGCCACCATTATCGCGATGAGCCGCAATTTGCGTATGCAAGTTCTTGCCGAGGGCGTGGAAACGGAGGAGCAACTAGGATTTCTGCGGGAGCGTGGGTGTGATGCCTATCAAGGATACTTGTTCAGTCGCGCACTCCCCATGGCCGAATGGGTCAAATTACTCAGCAAAGAAACTTCCCATCAAAACCGCGTGTGAAACATCGCCAGACCTCTAAATTGCTGCCATTTACTTGGAATCTAAGGCGAGGTTGAACGGCGGCTTTGGGCGATCATTTGACAAAACGGTAGGGCAGGTGAATGTTTGAATAAAGGGAGTTTTCGCCGCGCTTAGGTTTGGCGCACTCGGTTTGATCTGTGGTCGGGTTGTGATACCGGTCGAATTCTGGCCACGCCAGTGTTAAGCTGTCATATTGGTTAGTTTTCCGAAGTCGATATAGGGTCCTTCTACCGCGGTGAATTGTCTGGACATTGAGAGAGAAATTGCGGTACGGATACGCCGATTCCCGGCAAGCTGTTCCAACTCGGTTGTCGGGGGTTGGTTTGAACCATATAGGCCCAATGCCCTACCTGAAGCGCATTAGGGCCGGTGGACATCTGGTTGATCATCGTCCAACGTTTTAGCTTTTGAACCATGGTCCCTAGCCCGATCGTCGGGGAGTTTTCAGCTGAATAGGGAAGAATGTTGAAGGTCAAATAGACCTTGCCATCTGGGGTAACTGAGCCAATAACCGACTGACAGCTGGGTGTATTGGAATCAATTTGTGCGACGACACTCCCGTAAAAATAACCTTCCGAATAACCGGTTATATGAAATACTGTTTGGTCCGACAAGAACCGGAGTGTGTTTGTGATGGGTGAATAGGTGTATGCAGAAAGGTTCTTGGCCGGAACATACCAGAAAGTGCCGGCCAGCCAAGCCCATTGTTTGGTAGTTGCAGCTTGAGAAGTCGAAAATATCGCAAAGGACATGACTAGCAGCGGAAAAAGCTCTTTCATGGCTGTACTCTCGGACTATTGGCTAGCCGCCATCGCATCGTGGCCTCACCTGGCTCAACTCAAAGCATAGAAGAAGAACCTGAACCTCTCTCGTCACTCATAAGGGACGGAATATTCAACGTAACGTAGATTAAGCTCCGTGGTTCCGTAAAAGGCGGTTTATATTCATTAGTTTGCAAGTAAGTCTAGTTGGTCGGCAGCGTTATCGTGTATAGCCTATCTCAAAATGCGAAATCGCGGCTTGTAAACATGATCGCGTTTAACTTCTGGCCGAACACTTTCGTTCGACCACTCCATTCTGCTTGATTGGCAAGGCTTTGCCCGGCAATTTCCCTGTGACGAAAAAGCCGAAAACCGACGTTGAGTACGAATTGAAAAGGCCTGCCGAACGGCGGCAATGGCCTATGGTTTAGATAATTCACCCAGCAGAAGAGCATCGCACAGCGCGGCTGAGGCGCCTCACCGCACCACATACCAATAGAACTGCAAATTCGGCCTCGTCTGCATCAAGTTGTTCAAGGTGGCCAGGGTCGCCGGGCTCGGGACTTCCGGCGAAACGATGTGATAGTTGATCACCGTGTCCGCGGAGTAGCCTTTGCGCGGCGTGCCGGAGAAAATCCACTCGGTTCCGGTGAGCTGCTGCCGCTTGTGGCTAAACGCCGGGGCGAAGTTCTTGTCGTGAGTGGCCTCGAACACGTTCGTTTCGACGACGCCCTGCTTGCCGGCGACCGGTCGCTTGATCTCCATGACTCCTTCCGGACGGCGGTTGATGCCGCCACCGGCGATGTCGCGCTGATACTTGAAGCGATCGGTCACGCTTGATGATGGCGTTTTGCGCCCTGGTCCAAAGTTCGGATCCATTCTGAGAGGCTTGTCGGCGAGCCGCTCGGCCATCTGGCCGACGATTTGCTCGTTGATGGCACGTTCGTACTCGTTGCTGTAGAGCACGGCATTGGTTTTGTTCTTGCCGGTGATCTGGAATCCGCCTTCGTTGATGTGCACGCCGTTCTCTTGTCGCCACGTGCCCTGGCCGATTCGCTGCCGCACATCGCCGACTGGTGACGTCGGTGTGGCCCGCGGTGGCGGCGGAGGAGGCGGGGGCGGTGGTGGAGGCGGCTCGCCTTTACCGCCACCTTTGCCCCTCTTCTTATCTGACTTGCCGCCGCCCTCTTCGTCCTTCGAGCTACCGCTACCCTCGTCCTTGGACGAGGACTTCTTCTTGCGATCGTTGGCGTCGCCTCTGCTCTTGCGGCCGCCCTCACCTTTGTCGCTCGCGCTCATCTCCACGCGATCTTTTTCGTGCGCCTCCTTGGACCCCTTGCCGCCCTTTTTCCCGTCCGCCTTGCCGCTGCCGACATGCTCGTCAGGCGGAGCAGTCTTTAGCCCGCGATCCATGTCGTTGATCTTCGCTCCGGCCTTGCCGGCATCCGGCCGCTGAGTTGCGCGAGGATCGGTCGTAGCACCTTTGCCGCCGCCAACCTCGGGCACGTGCTCCGTGCCTTTGTGCATGCCGACGCCGATACGTCCGTCGCCGACGTCGACGCCGCGCATGTCGATCCCTTCGCGCGAAGCCAAGGTCGGCGATTCCGCCGCAACGTTCGCCTTTGCTTTCGGTGCATCGCCCGCGTGAGTCGCACCGCCTCCGAGTCGGGCATCGGCTACGTCAGGCGCATTGACGCCCGTGCCGCGTCCATGCGTGACCGAAGATCCGACGTCGACCGCAGCTGTCTCGACCATGCGCGTTCCCTTGCCGGACGCGTGCGGGTTGTGCACGACTGCGTCCACATTTATATGAGCCGCATCGACCGTCTGCTTGGGCGCGTGCTTCGGACGCAAGCCATGAGCGAGCAACGATGCACCCAGCATCGCGATCTGCGCCTTCGTCGGATCGATGCCGAGGATTTCCATCGACTTGTCGAATGCGATGCTGAACGCAATGCTCTTGGCCAAGCCGATGAGCCCGCCGGACACGAGGTCCGGCAGATAGCCGAGGATCTCGAAGAAGATTGGAATCAGCTCGAGCAGGTGCTCGGTGTTGCGCGCGACCTCGCCATAGAACGAATCGTCGGCGCAGATCTCGGCGAAGCGCGCCCTGCCGGCCTCGAACACAACCTGGTCCATGCCGTTGACCTGCAGGTAGGCGGTGTCGCGATCCCACCAGAGGAGATAGAAGTTGCCGATGGTCTCGCCGATGCGAATCTGCTGCGAGCCACCCATCATCCTCGGGTGCGAGACGGTGATGCGAATGTCCGAGACTTGCTTCCCTTTTTCTTCCCAGGCCTTCGTCACGATGCCGCGAATCAGTTGTGCTTGCAGCAGCGGCGTCAAAACCAGGCGCATCTTGTCCGCATGGATCATGAGCACGCCGGCGCCCTTGGCGAGCTCGGAAAAGTTGCCGAGCTTGTTGTTCCGGAGGCCGTACTCGAGTTGCTCGGCGAGGTCCGTGAAATACGCACCTTTCATGTCGCCCGGCTCGAGCAGCCACTTCGTTTCCTCTTCGTTGAACCCGCCGCGGAAATAGTTGTTGTGCTTGTATTGCGGGGCGACGTTCACGTACAGCTGACTCACTGCGTACAGATAAACGCACGCGCGATAGCGGTAGTCGAGACTCCTGCGCTCGCGGCAACGCTTGACCAGCTGCACGATCGTCATGCGATCCTTGTTGAATCGTAGCACTTCGACGATCTTGCCGAATGCCTTATTGAAGTTGTCGACGTTCCAGACTTTGTTGGCGATCGCGATCTCGCACTCACCGAGCGCGCTGTCAAGCAGCCGCTCCTGCTCCGGCGCCGACGCCGTATTGAACTCGCGCAGCGCCTGCAGGTCAGGATCCTTGTCGTACTTCTTGAAGTAAGCCAGCTTCACCTCGTCGATGAGGCGCACTTCTTTGGCAACCTTCAGCTCGATGTCGGGCCGCAGCCGCCCGGCAAAGTCACGCAGCTGTTCGAGCGCGGCGAAGCGCTGGTTCCAGATCGAATTCTTGGCCTCCAGCTTGAGCAGCACCTTCAAGGCGTAGTACGCATTGTTCTTCGCGACAGCAACGGACAGCGTGCTGAAAAAGACGACCATCGACTCCTTGCTTTGCTGCCCGGCGTAGTGATGCTCCGAGTCCTCCAGGTAGGCGAGCACACACAAGCGCAGGTCCTCGCCGTTGTGGGTGCGATGAAACTCGTGCAGCGCCTGTAGGTGCTCCTTGTCTCCCTTGCCGTCGACGTACTGACGGTAAACCCGGATGAACTCCTTCTGTACGCCGCTGAACGGCGTGTCCTTGCGATCTTCGGGGTGTGCCTTCTCCGTCGGCGCCGCATCCATCTGTGCTTTGCCGATGGGAACATCCTTATGGAATTTGGTGCGCTGATGCTTCGGATCGTCGATCGCGACGTCGTCCCGCAGGACTTTGCGGTCTTCAATCTGCTTCTTGATCCGCTGCTGGAAGTCGTAGACACCGGCGAGCGAGTCATAGCGCAGCTTCCACGTGCTGCCCGCAACTTTCGCGTTCGCCTCGAACGTGAACGCGTAGTCGAAGCCGCTCTTCTGCAAGGTCATCATCGACACGCCGAAGAAGATCAGCAGCGAATCCTTGCTGTTGCCCTCGTCGTAGGCCTGCGAAAGCTCGATGTAGATGCGAACGCAGCCCTGCAGATCGTCCCCTTTGGTGATCTTGTCGGTGAGCCTCTGGATTTCCTGCTGCGTGACCTTGCGCGGCTTCGCCATGTAGCCGCGAAACTTCTCGGCGAACTGCCGTTGGTGGTACGTCAGTTCCCGCTTCTTGATCTCGACCTGGCGCTTGATCTGGTCTTTCTCGTCGCCCTTGAGCTCCGCATAGCGCGTCTGCCACGGCGAGCCGCGCCGCTCGGTCATCGCTTCGACGTGCAGAGCGTCGAAGGGACCCCCGCTGGCTGCACGAACTGCGAGCTTGATGAAAACCGCGAGCGACTTGCGTCGTTGCGCCTGGTACTTGTCCTCGTCGAAGTACGCGCGCGTGCAGTCGCTCAGATCATCGGCGCTCAGCCTATCGATGAATTGGAACAGCGGCTTCTCGTCGCCGCCCGGCTGCTCGTAGGCGCGAAACAGCTCGAGAAACTGCTGCTGCTTGCTGGCCACAGCGGCATCAGGTATCTGGGTTGACGATGACACCAGTACCCTCGACGACGATCTTCTTCTCGACGTCCGGATCGCCGCGTTCGCCCGCCATGACGCGAGCGGCGTAGCGGATATTCTCCAGCTCCGCTCTTCGCACGTCCGCCTGCGCCTTCTTGACGTCGACGGCACGATGCAGCGCCTTGAAGTTCTCGAGGATCGGATGCTCGCCGGGCAGCGCTTCGATGAACAGCGAGCCGGTCGGCACGGTGATCAGCTCGCCCGGCCGCAGCGGATCCGTAAGCAGCTGCTTGTAGAACTCCTTCAGCGCGGGCTCGATCTCGCTGAACTCGTCGTCGCTCATCTTCTCCTTGAGGCAGCAGTAGAGTTGCTCGAACTCTTCCAGCGTCCAGTTGCCTAGCGCATCGGGATCGAGCAGGCCGAACTCGCTGTCGACGTACGGCGCCATCATGAAGTCGGTGAGCACGTTCGACTTCAGCAACGGGAAGATCATGTAGTTGCCTTTGAAGCCGAGCAGGTTGTCGAGATCGGCCACTTCGGCGAGTGTCTTCTCCTCCACGTCGATGATCGGACGACAGTAGAACGGATGGCGGATCTTGCGCTCCGTTCCAGTCTTGTTGAGATTCGCGACGGCGTCCTGCGGCGCTGGTATCGCAGCGGTCGTCTTGATGCGCAGGTTGTAGCTCGCAGCGGGCGCGCTCAGCTGTGGCACCTTGGTGTTGAAGAGCCTGAAGAATCGCTGGTCTGGATGCTCGTAGCTCCAGATCGCCTGCATATAGTGCAGGATGTGGTCCTTCACGTGACTCTTGAGCCGCGCGATCAGGATCTCCTTCTCGTTGATGTCCTTGCGCTTCTCGGCGACTTCTTTCGTCAGGCCGTTCAGCACGCTCGTCTCGTGCTCGAGTCGTCCCATCAGCTCGCGCCGCTCGCGGTCCGCACGCTCATAAGCATCCTTGATGCCCTCGCGGCGAATGCGCTGTGCCTCTTTGGGATCATCGCCTTTACCGAAGCCGAGCAGACTCCCAACACCTTTGATGGCACTCTCAGCAGAATCGAGTTGGCTGCCGAGCAGGGGAATGCCGTCCCAGAAATCACGGTCTTCTGCTATGTCCGCTTCCTTATTGATCGCGGCTTGCATGAGCCGGCTCATGCGACCGGTCTCGTCCGTGTAGTAGCGCACGTTCTGCCGCAGATCGCGCACGATCTTGCGTTGCTCGAGAACAGTGCGCTCGAGCTCGCGCAACAGCAGGATGTCGCCGCGCACGCTCACGATGCAGTCGAACGCGTACACGAAGCTGTCGTCCAGCAACGCGCGCTTGATGATCCAGTCGTGACGCGTGAGCCACTCGTCATCGATTTCGTGCGGCGCCGGCATTTCCTGTGCCACCAGCACGACCGGTCGCATCCGATGCAGGCGCTCGTTGACGCGAAACTGGCGTTGTAGCTCGTAGAACAGGTACGTGACGGTCAGTTCGTCGTTCGGATTGCTGATCTCACCGGACTCGGTGTTCTCGCGCTCCTCTGAGGTATCGGTCGAGATTTCGACGCGCCGCTCGGTCTTGTACTCCTGCGCCGCCTTGATGACCGATTCGCGGAAGTCCTTCTTGGTCTGATTCGACTCGCGTTGTGCTTCATTCGAGAAGTTGGTCGAGACGTTGGCGCCGATCTTGATCACCTCGCCGATCGGAATGTCGAACGTGGAGGTCGAGTTCATTGCGAACGTGCTCTTGTTGAGCGCCTTGTTGACGATCTCGGATTCGGCCCGGCTCGTGTCTGAGGTATCGGTCTTGGTGATGCGCAGGTTGTCTTCGATTTCCTTCTGCGAACGGCTCTTCTTCACCAGCGTGCGCTTGCTGTACTTGCGCACCTCTTTCGGCGCCAGCGGAATTGTGCGCACCAGCTCGCCGGCCGAGTAGCCTGCCGGATTCCATTCCTGGCGATAAGTGAGGAGCACGCCGAAGTTGATGCTGCGCTCGACGGAATCGGCAGCGAAATAGGTGAACGAGTAGCGTTCCTTCAGTTTCTGGTTCAGCTCCTGTGCGAGGGAATCCGCTTCGGTGTAGCTGTCCAGGTCCGTCTTGAGCCGCGTCGCCTGTTCGACACGCTCGCAGACGTTGTCGAGCAGCCGTTGCCCCTTCTGCCGGAACGCCGCGATGACATCGAAGCCGTCGCGATCGAGCAAGTGGCCCTTGTTGATGAACGGCACCGCCGGCGTCGCGCCGTTCAGGAAGTTCAGCCAGATGTTGTTGTTGCCATCGTCCGTGTCGTGATACTTGCCGAGCATCGCCGACGTGAGTCGCGTCAGGGCGCTCTGCTCGTTCGTCGACATCTTGTTCCACAGGTCGACCGCGTCCGGGAACTCGAAGATCACCGCCGGTGGCGGTTGCGACTGTTGCTGCTGTGGCTCGAGCTTCAGGAAGCGCACCGTCGAGCTGATGTTGAGGATCAGGTCCTTGAGCTTGGTCGGCTTCTGGCCCACGCCCACGACCTGGTCGTAGAGCGCTTCGCCCTGCTGCAGGATGCCGAGGTCCGTTGCCTCCTTCCACACGTGCTCGAACGCGATATTCAATGTGTGAAAATCGAAGAGCGCAGGGCTGTCGGCCGGCCCCTTGGTGAAGTGCAAACCAGTGATGTGCTGGCCGATCTGGTCGAGTGAGGCGCGCGACTTGCTCTCGACGCCGAAGTTGAGGACACCTTCGGGAGCAGTCACGTGCTCCATCTGCGTGGCGATGTAATCGAACACATCGGAGGGCTGAGCCGGTGCCAAGTCCGGTGCGAGGAGGATCGGTCCAGGCGTCGGCGTCGGCGTCGGGACGGGCGTGCCATCGGGATCGTGATCGTGGCCTTCGCAGGTGATGTCGCCTTTGATCAGTCGCATGCAGGTGCGAACCTGCGGATGGTCCATCAGGAAGTCGTTCGCAGATCCGTCCGTGCTGTTGTTGCCGCCGAACAGAGCCGGCAGGATCTCATCCTGGACGATGTCGGACGGCAGCACGAATTCATCGCCCTGTACGAAAGGCTGATACTTCGCGATCTGCGCCTCGGTGAGATAGATGAAGCCGCTGGCCGTCGCACGCGGCTTGCCGGCCGGCGGCTCGTTGAACACATTCTTGATATGCAGCTTGGTGTTGTGCAGCGCTTTGGCCTGGACGCTCTCGTTGTCGTTGACGAACCGGACGCTATCACGCACAGCTTTGGGAACCTTCGACAGCTCTTCCTTCACGTTGACGGAGAAAGTCGTGGTCCGCTCTTGCACGTACTGTGCGTGGTCGACTTCGATCTGCTGCTTGAGAATGTCAGCCTTGCGCTCGAAATAGCGCTTGCCGGCCTTGAGCTTGCCTTCGAACGCGACCAGATCCGCTTCGCCATCATCCGTGCCTGGCGTCGTCGGCACTTCGGGCAATGGGAGGCCGGCCTTCTTCAGATCGGCGACCGTGAGCTGCACGAAGTAGCTCTCGATTCGGCCGGCGTCCTGACGCACTTCGGGCGAGAAGAACAGGATCAAATCCTTGAGCGCTTTGCCCGGCGTTTCTGGCGCCAACACCAGCATCAAAAGATCCGGCCGCTTCTCGGTCGCGTTGCGGATGCGGTATTCGCTGTCCTCGTAGCCCAAGCTGAACGAGCCGTCGGCCGCGGTGAGCACGGAACCGATGCGATCGCCGAGCGCATTGAGGCCGCTGTCGTTCGTCGCGCTGATCGAGAGCCGGGCAATCGATTCCTCCGGCTTGGTATCGGGATCGACGTCGTATAGAACGACCAGCAGATTGGGGATGCCGGCCGGCGGTTCGGCCAGCATGACCTTGCCGGAGATGGTGTTGACGCTGGGGGCTGGAGTAGGCGTCGGCGTCGGTGTCAGCGCTGAAGCGGTAGCCATGGCAAGTCACCTTAAGGATAGAAGGATGGGAAATTCAATGGGCTCCGCCGCCCATTGTGGGCGAGTGCCGTCTCGGTGGCGGGCAGCGCGTTGCTGAAATGAAGCTGAGAGAGGCTGGTGATGCCCCGTTCCGAGGTGATCAGCTCAGTGGCCGCAGCCTTCAGTGCCACATTGCGGTCCCGTGCTTCGTTGGCGGCCTGCAGACTGTTGCCGAATTGCTCACTGGGTTGGACCGAGGCGGCGGCGCCTGGTGCCAGTGGGCGGAGGAACAGGAATCGGAAGACTTCGTCCATACGAGATACTCCTCATTGGCTACAGGGGGGTATGGTTGGCTCCAAAGCCACTTGGATACGTGGGCTAAGTAAATCCTAATGGACTACGAGTTAGTAGGAATTATTATCATTTTTTACGTGAGATTCTGGCGTGACTTTCTTTTACAGAGGATGCGACGGGTTAGCCCCGAAACTTGAGTCAAAGCGATCTCGCCCCATTGAGCGATTGGAACAATACTGTTGATGCATGACTTTGGACAAAATGAACCATTCTATCCAATGTTTGAAAGTCTGCCCCAACCGTGATGCGGCTTACAGCGCTGTTCTAGCGAAACAACGGGGCTTCCTGTGAACGTCGGCTTTGGCCGAGAATTTTTCGCGAGCCCCTAACAATCGAACGACTATGAAGGAAACCTATCCGGCCATTTGACGCTGGAACGGTTGAACCTGAGCAGGTCGCCGAAGTTGGTTACACAGAGTAGCTGCCAACTGATCGGACCTAATGCTCATTCAACAAGTGCCTTAGCCGCCACACATTGTCAGCCGGTCGGTACTCGGTTGATGTCATGGTCTTACATCCATGTCGGAGACGAAAGCCATTGCTTTGTTACTTTTTTCGTCTAGCGGAAAGCGCACGCCAAACCTTAAAAAAGTCATTTATAAAGTCCGGTATGCGGCGCCTGCAGCGGCCCCGGATACTCCTTGAATTTTTCGAAACCAGACCACAATAAAGGAGGATTGAATTCATTTGGTTTTTAAAAATTCCTTCAAAGCATATTTGTCGGAAGCCGAGAGACTTGCTCCGAAAGGATGCCCTTTGGTTTCGTTCCAATCCGCGCATAAGCTTTCTGTTAGGTTGGTGGGGTTGACATTAGCGAATGATCCCACCGGGGTTTCTGCGGGCAGCGTATTGGAGCCAATGGTTACCGCATCTGTGGTCAACAATATCAAAGGGGCGCGTTCATCGGGGTTGAGAAGGAGTTCCATGGCGTCCTCGTAGGCCGCAATGCGACCTTTTACCGAGGGATCACCTGAATAGGAACCGATCCGATTGTTGTGTAGAAATGGTGCTGTGGCCCACAAACCCAACAAGGGCACGTCCCGGTAGAATCCCGGGCCTCCGGTCGGCCTTGCCTTGTATTGATCGGAGGAAAACTCCGCCCAGATATGGCCGACCTCCCAGTTGGTGGTTAAAGCGCGACAAGGGTTGGTCCCGATCTCATTGGTCGGATGTAACAGATCGTCCGATAACACGATGTGCGAGCCGGATAGCTCATTGGAATGACACGAAGCACATTCGGACTCAAAGACATTCTTGCCCGCTTTGACCACTCGCTCGTCAACAAAGCGTTGCCCGCCAGGCGCCTTTTTCAGGCGAGGGGGTTTGGTGGTTTGCATGAACGTACACATATCAACCACCTCCTTCTCGGCCTGTTGAAAGTCCGGGCAAACAGCTCTGCATTGGTCCTTGCTGATGGGGGTCTGAGCGCCGCCAGGTCCATTGGCGAGATGGTCGACCATGCATTCCTGAGCACACATCCCGATATTAAAAAAGACCCGGAGCGCCGCATTTTCGCAGCCGGTATCGTCTTCTCCGCCCTGGCCAGAACGGTGCACTTGAATCGCTATTCCGTCCTGAGTTAGGTCGAAAAATGGGCGATCGGGAAGATTAAAAAACTGGGTGATGATCCCGGGGTTGTTGATGTGGTCGTTTTCAATCGCTGTCGTATCCACAGTCCCTGGAGCCCAGGTATGAAAAATTTGATAGCGCGGGTCGTGTGAGGAGAGGTGAGCGCTAAAAATCTTCCCGATATTGAGGTACTGATTGCCTATCGTCGGATGAATGTCGTCCCAAGTCGGATGATTCGGATCGGCCGGGGGATGTTCCGGATTCAGGCCCGCATGGCAGCCTGCACAAGTCACCCCGATGAGCATCTGACCATCAGCGCCAGTGAACTTGCGGATGCCGACAACGCCGGACGATTGTGGATCGCGGCAGCGATCGAAAAAGCCGGTTGAGGCATTGCCGGTTCGGCAGCCAGGATCGTTGATGACACCGTATCGCTGAAAGCGCGTATCGCGGTTGGAGGCCAGCAGTTCGTCGAATCCAAGCGGGAGATTGAAAGGTGCCTTGGGTAAAATCAGGCTGAAAAATTTCTCGCCACCAAACGTACTTTTGAACCAGACGTCGCGTCCATGGCGTTCTGCAGGAGTCAAACCACGGATGAATCGCGGATTTTCGAACTCTAATGTAGCGCTTTTTGATGGGGCGACGGCAGGAACTGCAAAAGAAATGTTTGAAGTGCCGAATACAAAGATTCCGAACAGGACCGTAGCCATGTTGCTCTTGAATATGAGCGCCTTCATACACCTTTACCTCCAGCCGAAGAGCTCACGGGGCATGCGAACTGTCGTTCACTAGACTCACGTTGTCCGCTTTATCTCTCACGCTGTGGCGATTTGATACTGCAATCGTGTGCTTCGTAAATCCGTATGTTTACCTTCAGTTTCCATGCTGACGATGGAAAAATTAAATGCAATCGTCACCAGTCGATAGTAATGGTGTGCACTCGGTGCCTCAAAGCGGACAGTGCCAAACGGCCGGATCTTGCCGGTGGCCCCATTCCGAGGATATTCCATAACCTGTCGTTCGTGGTGAACTGTAAATTTGAGACGAGTGTCCGGTTCTGGCCGATTGTGTTGAAAAACAGCCTTTCCAATCGTGGGTCGCGAATACCGATTGACCGATTAGAAAATCATTTTGACGGACGGCGATCGGTTTTCGCGGGTTGAGACGGGCTGTCCCGCCGTTATGCGGGTACTTCGGTGGCTTTTGGCGCCATTGGCATCAGCCATTTCGCCATTCTTCGCAAATTCTGGGCAGTCGCCGCCAGTAGGAACTCGTCCCGGGCGCCGCTGAAGCCACGCAGACGCAGCTTGTCGAGCCTGAGGATGCGCTTGAGATGGGCGAACAGCATTTCCACCTTCTTGCGATCTTTCATCGATT
>NZ_JYNS01000026.1 GCF_000934725.1 Methyloterricola oryzae | reverse complement strand
CATCAGGGTAAGATGTGTTGCGGTCGCACTCCCCTACAAACGCTTCACGCTGGAAAGGAGGTGTGGAACCAGAAAGTCAGCCAGTTGAATCTGATCTGACAACCCAGCGTACCCAAAACGGGTAACTGTCAGATCAGGTCGCGACTTCTACAGATTAACCAAAGAGTTAGCTTCCGTTTCTTTCGCTCGAATACTGTTGATTTTTCTAGGCACGGGTGGTCGTATGCAAACTCATAATCCTTTGGTCGTAGGTTCGAGTCCTACAGGGCCCACCATAAAATCAAAGGTTTGCGCTGATGCAAGCCTTTATTTTTTTCTAATGAAACAAGTGACCAAAGCAATTGGCGAAACTCTGCGTCCGATCATCGCGCATGATCCCATTCGAGCCCAGGAACAGCGGGATCAGCTTCAGCAAGCCATCGACGAACTGACCAGGATGGCCGACCCGTGGACCCGCAAGCTTGATTCTGAAGATGAGGGTCAATCCCCGAGGTCGGAAACTATCGGACAGCGGCGCCAAGGCGCGGTTCTATGACGCGGTCTGCGACGCTTATCAGGCGCGCTTCATTCGGGTCGATTTGAAATCAGAGTTGTTCACCTACGAGATCGATTAGAGGGCTCTGTTAGGTGGATGGTTGATTCTTAGGCTTAGGCAGGTTGGATTGCTTGCGGGGTCGGCCGCCGAGTCGGCCATTTGCCCTGGCTGCAGCAGCTTTGCCAGGAGTAGATGCTTTCCCCCCAATTCTTCCGAGCTCCGCCATCCAGCGCTTCGATCCGAGCAGACCCCGGATCAGGGTGGGAACATATAGGTCGGCATCGAGCTGCGGCCAATGCAAGCCAAGCCCTTTCTGCTCGACAATCACATCCGCGAGTTGTTCCGGAGTGCCGTTCTCGAGTCCCTGTGCTGCTGCAGGCGCGAATCGGATCTCTATACCGGTATCCAGTTCGACCACGATCTTTCCATCCTTGTAGCCAGCAGAAACCGCTAAGGGGCTCTGTTGGCGCACCGCTTGTCCACGCTTGTCGGCATGTTCAAGTTCCGCGTCGAGGTGGTGATCAATCCAGTCAGACATAGCCGTGAATCCTCTGCCAGGCATTGCACAGGTTGGTTAGGTTGCCGTCAATCTCTTCCAGGATCTGCCGGAGTTGAGCGCGTGGGAGTCCATGGTTTTCACGCAGCGAGGGGCGTCCGTTTGGGCAATCCAAGTTGATGACAGCGCTCCCCTCCGCAGCAATGACGTGGACATGGGGTGATCGGTGATCGTTTGGATAGATCACCACCCGCATTCCGTTGAAGGCCATTACCGTGCGCATGCCGAAAGTGTATCACATAAACCTAACCGAGTTTGGGTTTTGTTCTGGTCACATCGGTGGTGAAGTCCTTCGGCAATCCTGAAGCTCAGCACGACCTGACCCAGTGCACCTCAGTTCGAGTTGATAGCCATGGGCTCGTCGGCTTGGGTAGTCTGGATTTCCTTCGAGGATCTCCTATTTGATTGGCAAAAACAGCAAGAGCGGATTGCCGTGGGAGGGCGAGAAGCCCAGTCGCAAATAAAACCCCGAGGCCTGTTCATCGAGGCCGTCCACTAACAGTCCGACCACGCCCGCATAATGCTGAATCTGTCGGGCGCGGGTCAGGGCATAGACCAGCAATAGTTCCCCCCATTCCTTTGCGCTGGCAGCGCAGATCGACCGCCAGTCGACCCAGTCGGATACCCGGTATGCGATTTTGAGGATCTTACCACCTGCGTTCCCTGGCGGATTGGCGAGACTGCTGTTTCACGGACCGCTTGTGCTGCCGGCATTCGGGGCGGTTGCCGCCCATTTCGCGGCACTTATCCTTGGCTTCGCGCGCAGCATCGCGGCCTCCCTGTCTAATGTCGCGAGCACCCTGCCGCCGTTCCATGCCCTCTGTTTGCGCGTAGCTAGACGTGGTCCAGATCAGCAGCCCGAATATGCCGAGAACCAAAACCAGTGTACCCAACCGAAAACCGTTTTTCGCGTTCATGACCTGGCTTCTGTATGCATGCCGCGTGACGCGGCGTCGCCGATATCGGTCGTTTCCCTATTCTAGGCCCTTGCGAGTTGGCTTCGACTCCCTCGAAGGTTATTCCAGCATGCAAAACGTTCAAGGGCTTTCGGCCCAAGACAGTGCTTCCAAGACAGGCACACGTTCCTAAGCCAAGCTGGACAGAATCTTGAGTAGCATGTCCTTGATCGGCACCACGATGGCGAACAGGGCCAGCAATGGGATTCCGGCAGGCAGGGCGATGGCCGTGATTGCCGTCTTGCCCAGGGGCGCCGTCCGCATCTTAGTCACTGCCTCGTAAAGGCTCAGGGTGTCAGCCACCGGGCCAAGTTCCGGCGCATCGAGCAAGGGTGATTCGTCAACCGGCTCGCGCTGAATCCAGCGACGGTGCACCAAACGTCCGTGCTCTCCGATCAGGGCGCCGTATTCAAGGACGGCACGGCGCTTCGCCCCCTCCAGTTTGGGAATGAACACCAGGAGCGGCGCCAGGCACAACACCACCACGATAATCAGGAAGACAAGGGCGACAGCCTTGAGAGACACAACATGGCCCCCGTGATAAACCACCTCTTGAGCCAGTCGTGCAGCCAGCACGGCGGATACCGCGAAGGCAAACAGGCTGAATGCCGAGGGTAGCTTTTCCAGAAAACCCAACCCGCCCGCGCGGTCGGGATGCGTGGGCACCAAAGCCAGGTTCAATGCCGCTATGAGTTTAAGCAAAAGGAACGCCAGGACCAGGCGCCACAACCAGGCAACGAGCAGGGCGACGAAGATCGGCCGCGCCATATAGGCCAGCCACCAGCTGCCGAATCCCAAACGAAGGGATGCCGGCTCGCCTTCGGTCGTCCAAATCAGCTCGTGCTCTGAGGCGGGTGAAGGCCCCAGTGCAACCCAGGCGACAATGACCACCCAGGGATGGGAACTGTTGCGTAGCCGGACGATTCCCTCCAGGACTTTCCGGAACTGGCCCCTTTGTTCATCACGCACTAGACCGGACGTCAAAAAATACGGGATGAGTTGGGTCGTCACTCGATGCGCCATGCCCTCGACGAAGATAAGCAGAGGGACGGCCACCAGAAAGCGAAAATGGATGCCATAGTGCTGCAGTAGCGGTTCGCCCACGCCCCCTGGCATCGCCCGCCCTTTTAAGACTGCCCAAACCGCGATCGGCAGCCAAGCCAGCAGTGCGAAAAACAGCGCCCGCCGGATCAGCCCCAAGCCTTGGTGCGGTATCAACCCGATGCGGCGTTGCAGGCGGAAAAACGGATCGCCCTGGATCAGGGACAGTTCAAATAAGGTTTGGCCCAGCTTCCGCCTTACGGCACGGAGGTAACGGATCGGTCCTTGGGCCAACCAGCGGCCAGCCGGCCGTTTCGGCTACCGCCGCCATGGCCTCTGCTCGGCATGTTCTCGCTGCCGTGTTGCACTGCGGCGGCACCCGCCTCAGCCCTGGAGCGGGCATCGCCCGCACCATGCGCGGCGCAGTGGGAAGCCGTGAGTCAGCCGGGAATCTCGGCAAAGCATGGTGCAGCCGATCAGGGTGCTGCCTGTGCCAGCGATTATCCCCCTTGGGCTCTGACACGGTGGACTTGGTCCTGGGAGGGTTGGGATGGATTGCACTATGCCTTCCTCAGGCAGAACCGTTCGGGGTGGGCCTGGCCCGTCGACGAGGACAAACCGGCCGGTCTGTTCCTGGACCGGATGCTTCTCACGGGAAAGATCGGCGGACGCATGGATCTCGACGCGGCCTTCTTTGTCAACGGAGATGGAATGGAGCCCGTCGCCAATCAAGTCGAAGCCCGTCGCTGGCGGATCCACACCTCGGGCGATGCGACCTTGCGCGGTCGTATTTTCAGCAGGTGCGAACGTTTACTGACCAAGTGGCTGGCATTGCAAGCGGCGCGAGGTATTCTGCAGGTCGGGAACTGCTGAAGAAGACGATGCTCAAGACCTTGGAGCGCCTCAAGGCAGGCCTCATTGCCCAATAAGGGTGGAGAGGAAATTGTCGGTGTTGCCCGGTTTGGGATAAGTTGCAGCGGCTAGAAGAATGTGCGGTTCACGAACGTTGCCTGTTTTTGATCAAGGGCGGCTCTCTAAAAGGGCCTGTGCCACTGGCTGGGAGCGGTGCAATGCGCCTTCCACTATCTCCTGCTGAAATGCCTCAAATTCCTTTTGCCAGGGGATCTTGCGGTAGCCCCAATCCCCTTCTTCTAGCAGCTTCAAACCCAATGCGAGTTCGGTCTTGATCTGGGCGGCATACGCGTCGTTGTCGTCTTCCCAAAGCGCTTGTGCGTAGAACAGGTGGTTGAGGGGATGGTCAGGATATTCATTGACCGCTTGCCGAAGAAGTTCGAGCGCCTTGTCGATGTCGCCAATACCGCTGGGCCAAGCCGGGGCCTTCAGATAAAGCGCCCCCAGGACCCGAAGCGGGCCGCCGTCATCCAGTCCCGGGTTGAGCGCCACCGCTCGCTTCAGTTCGCGCTCAAGTCGCTCCAGATTGTCCATGGCCAAGGCGACGTGCTCTCGCACCGTAAGGCCAAGGTTGGTTGCCAGATAGTAGTGGACCGCCCCATCGTTGTCGCCGCCCAGGGCAAGGGCGGCCTCGGCAAAGCTCACGCCTTCCGCCGCCAGTTTCTCGCGTTTTTCCGGATCGAACTCACGTTCGGCCAGATGGAGGCACAAGCGGCTGCCCAAGGCGGTGCGGCGCAGATCCGGAGACTTGTTGCCGCGTAGTAACGTCAAGGCGCAGGCCAGCGTGTGGGTGTCCGTCGAGGCGTTGAGCTGGTCTTGGGATTCGGCCAGTGAACTGGCCGTCAGTTTGGGGCAGTCCGAGAGCCTACCGAAAGACACCCGATCCTGCGGAATTTCGGCGCAGCTCGTCAGGAACATTAGCGCGGCAAAGGTAAGGAGAGACGACTTGCGCAAAGCCTTATTTCCTTCCCCAGAGTTTGACCATGGGGTCGAAAACGCCCGATTCCGCTTTGACAAATGAGTCGATCCCGAACAAGTCGCACAGCTTCTTGCCTTCGGCGTCCGTGCACAGGCCCTCCACCCCTTTTGCAAAACGGCCGCGCTCGTCGGCGTTCGTTTTGGCGCTGTCGGCTGCTACGCCCATCAGCGGAATTGACTCGGACGTAAAGATCGCCGCGACCGTGGACTGCATCGAGAGCGCAGACAAGCCGGCATACTGCTGCTCGTTGAGGATGACGGCGTCCAGTTCCCCCTTGTCAAGGGAGCGCAGCGCCCTGATGGCTTGGTTGGTCGGCTTGAGGGAGAAGAATGTGGCGGGATCGAGTTTCCCGGCCAGGACGATCCTTTGGATGAACGCATCTTCCTTCAGAACGGTTCCGCCCAGAGTCTTGCCCTTGAGTTCTTCAAGGTTCCTGAATTTGTCTTTCTGGACAATGATGCGGTACTGTTCGGAGGTCCGCCCTTTGATCCTGGGTTGGACCAGCGGCTCGAGATGACTCTGTGTACGCAATTCGAGAAAAAGCCCCAAGGAAATGATGGCAAATTTCGGATGCTTTTCGGCCATCCAATTCCGGCAGTCATCCAGGTCGGTGGTGAATTGGCTGGCGAAGCTTTCGGCCTGCCAGCCGCCGACACGCTCCACCACGTGCAGCATGGAACTCATGGCGCCATTGGCATCCTTGGCGTTTACGGCCCCACCGGGATAGCACACAAGGATGACTTCGGGAGCGGTCGCGGCGGCGCCGATGGGGATCAGCAGACAGGCAAGCAAGAGGGCTAATCGGATTTTAGGCATTATTTTTTTTCCTTGGGTCGATCAACTGCCCGATGGCCGGCGCCACGAACAAGGTTGCGGCCAGACAGCAAGCCAGTCCGATGGTGATACTCACCCCCAGGGTGGACACCCCCCGGTAGCTGGCCAAGGTGATTGCGCCCAGACCGGCCAGTTCGGTGCCTGCGGCAAGGCCTATGACCTTGCCCGCAGTCAGGCTGATCTGCAACGGGGTTTGATTTTGCAATTCGCGCCAGCGATAACTGAACCATATGCCGTAATCCACGGCGAGGGCAATCATCAGCGGCAGGGCGATGATATTGGCGTAATTGTACTGGATACCGGCTAGTGCCATCACTCCCAGCATCCAGCCGCCGCCAATAAGCAGAGGCAGGGAAGTCAGCAAGAAGCCCGTGACGTTCCGAGTAACCAGCAAAATCCAGAGCAGGCAGACTCCCAGGGCAAGCAGTGTTCCGCGGTCAAAGCTTTCCACCACGGATCTGGCGAATGCCTGGTGCGTGGTGGGGAAGCCGGTCGCATCCGGCGACACGCTGTATACATCGTGCATGAGCTGATCAAGGTTGGCCGGCTTATACACCGACTTGGCAGGGAAGGCGTAGACTGCCATGCTGCCGTCAGCGCCGAAGAAGCGCTCGCGCAAGGCGGGGGGCAATTGCGCGGGTGTGAAAGGCTTCGCCTGCCGCCAGGAGGCAAGGTGGCCGATGCCCACTTCCGCCGCGTCCAGCAAGGCCCGCAAATAGCTCTCGCTGCGTTCCCTCGCCAGCCTGGGGTCGGCATCGAGCCTTGCCTGGATGGCTTCCATTCTTCCCCGCAAGTCTTCGAGTGACTTTACCAGATCGGCGTGTCCGGCCGAAAATGCCTGTTCCTCAGCCTCGTCGACGAAGGCGAGCGAATTCTCCAAAATCGACCGCAAAAGTCCGAAGGATGTCTCGGACAGACCTGCCCGTGCCAGTGCCGCGAGCTTCCGTGCGTTTTCCAGTCGGTCGGCGGCATCCCCAATTCTTATTGCGGCACGAAGGCGGTCGTCAGCATCTTTCGGGAAGAACATGGCTACTGATTGCACTTTCGCGATGGACTGGAATTTGACCGCCTCGGCGGTGATTCGTCGCGCCTGCTCCATGTCCCCGGCGGTGAAGATGACGACCTCCGCCTGATAATCGCTCTCCGCCACCATCCGGCGCTGGTAAAAAGCGGCCTGGGAATCCTTCGGAAGCATGGAAAGCACGTCGTAATTGAAAGGGATGGAAAAGCCCCGGACTAAACCGAAGGCGGCACCGCCCAATGCGGCGACCACGATGATGGCGACCGCAAGGGGGGGGTAGGCCCCGGTTATTCGAATACCGCATGTTTGAGCGGCGGCCGGCGGCCGGCTTTTCAGCCTCGGGGGCAGCAAGGCATATAGCGCTGGCTGGACCGTCCAGGTGCTGATGAGGATCATCAGGACTCCTTTGGCCGCCACCACGCCTAGTTCAGCGAAGCCGGGGAAATCCACCGTCGCCAGCGTGCCGAAAATCAGCAGCGAGGCCCCGCCAGCGGTGAGCACCGCGACGAATGACGAGCCGATGCCGGCGCCGATGGCTTCCACCAAAGGTTTTCCAATTCGCCGCTCCTCGGCGATGCGTGACGAGGTAAAGATGCCATAGTCCGCTCCGAGACCGAACAAAATGGCGATGAAAGCCGCCGTGATGATGGTCAGGTGGCCGACGGTGACCAGTGCCAGTCCCAGGCTCCAGAGGACGCCCAGCCCCATGGGGACGAAGATCAGCACGGCCCAGCGCAGGCTGCGCACCACCAGCAGGATCAGAGCCGCGACCAAGCAGGCCGAAGTGACGACCACAAGGGCAATATCGTGGCGGATATTGACGAATTCCTCGTATTCGATGGCCGGCAGCCCGGTCAGCCCCACCGTTGGCGCTGGGCGGCCTTCTGCCTTGGCTTGTTCGGCGAGGTTTGAAGCCACCGCTTTGACCTTGTCAACGAAAGGGCCAAGGTTCTTGAAGTCTTCGGAAGGATTCCTCGGGTGGACGAATACAAACAGCATCCGCCCGTCG
The DNA here is from genome assembly GCF_000934725.1 of Methyloterricola oryzae. Taxonomy (NCBI): domain Bacteria; kingdom Pseudomonadati; phylum Pseudomonadota; class Gammaproteobacteria; order Methylococcales; family Methylococcaceae; genus Methyloterricola; species Methyloterricola oryzae. Next base: position 24,259 of record NZ_JYNS01000026.1, on the reverse strand, counting down.
TGGGAAGTGAAATGCCCGTCGGCCATTCCTGCCGCTCCCAGGCTGTCTAGCAGATGATTCCAGTCCGGTTTGGCGGGCGCTTGAGTGGCTGAAAGCCAACGCTGCCACTCATCCAGAAAGAAGGCGCTCAGCTTCAAGCCTTCTTCGGCGGTTTTAAGATCGATCCCGAGCTCGGCCAAGGGGGGATGGTTGTGGCTCCAGTCCTGCACCTGGCGCAGCCTGTCTTCCATGCTCCCGCTACTTGCCGCGTCATCCAATAGCGAGCCGAGCCGCTCCAGTTTCTCGGGCGAAATCAGTAAATAGGCGTGCTGCAGGAGAAAGTCGAGGTCCAGGCGGTCGGTGGTCTGGCTGATTTCAGGCTCGATGCGCAACGCATCGGCCAGTTTACCCGCAAAATCTTGCAGATCAGGACGCGGTGCACCTTCTAATACGACGATCAGATCCGAGGCAGCGCCAAAATTCTTCAGAAAGCCATTGAAACGCTTCGCCACGTCGGTGTTTTGGGGCAACAACGCCTGCCGCGACGTGTAGACGGGCAATTGCGCAGTCCCCCATCCGGCCAACAGGGACAGCCCCAAAGCAAATGCCAATACCCACCAAGGATGCCGGGCAAAGCGTTCAGCCAGGCTTGCCGCATAATGGCTGATCGGCATGGAGGGCCGCGCCATTATCTATCCAGGCAGCCCTGTGCAGCCGTGACCTTGTGTGCCTGCCATTCCTAGGAACGCGTGGCGATCTGCCGCCAGTCTTTGGTTATTACAGGAGTCCGACAGGTGAAAGCCTCATCACCTTCTTCGTGGCAAGGCAAGTCGCCGGAAAATAGGAGGCACTTGCAATCAATGACGGCTCGCGGAACACCGCAGATAGGGCTTTTCGCCATTAAGCGACTGCCGGCTGGGGAAACGTCGATCATCATGGGCCCTCGAAACGCATCGTCTATTCTTTCCGAACTGTAGCTGTTGTCGCAGATTCAACGCAGATGCGCTGGGCAAGATACAAATCAAGTCATGGCGAGAATGGAAAGATTCAGCCCAGCCCTGCTGCTTGCTGAAGCGGTTATGCGAATAGCCGCGACTCCAATCTCTGATTAGACAGACTTCTCATTTGTGCCATATTCTGCCCTGTCTCATGAAATACACATAGGCTTATTTGCCTCCCGGAATTTGTTCAAGGGGCATTTCTCGCTCAGTTTTGTTCGCCCTCTTTCCGGCATAAACCAGACGTTCTCATACGGCGCTAGAACGGCCGGAGTTGGCCGTTCCTCGCCGAACACGGGATGGGCGTATTGCGCATCCTGACGGACCGGGGCACCGAATATCGCGGCAAGGCCGAAGCACACGACTATCAGCTCGATCTGGCGCTCAATGACATTGAGCACACCAAGACTCGGGCGCGGCATCCACAGACCAATGGCATCTGGGAACGTTTCCATAAAACCCTGTTGCAGGAGTTTTATAAAGCCGTCTTCCGCAAAAAGCTTTATCTCTACGTGGACGAACTGCAGGCTGACCTGGATGATTGGAACGACCATTACAACCAGGAGCGAACCCACCAGGGTAAGATGTGCTGCGGACGCACGCCCCTACAAACCCTTAACGCTGGAAAGGAGATGTGGGACCAAAAAGTCGGTCAGTTGAATTTGATCTGACAACCCAGCGCACCAAAAAACGGGTAACTGTCAGGTCAGGTCGCGACTTCTACACATAAGAGCCATTCGACCACTTCAGCAATTCAACCTTGGCTTCGGATTTTAGGAACGGCTACGTATGAGTCCTGTCCGCCAACTTCAGCCGCTCGTCTTTTTGTTGAAGTGGTCGTTTTAAGGACGGTTCCATCCAGGAAGCTTTCGCTCGGACGGGTTTAGTTGTCGTCAAGTCGCCGTCGATTTCTGGACGCGTAACTCGAACCTTTTCACCATTTTTTTGGTGGCAGCATCCTTCTCAATTAGGTCGGACCCCAAAGACCGGTGACCATAGGAGATTCTCCTGCACGAAGTTAGAGATAGACATACGTACCGATCAGTCCAAGTCTGGGATCCTCCTGGTAATTTTCGTCAACGCCAATGACGACTCGGAACTGGCTGCCCGCGCGTAGGACGCCGAGGTGGCGGGATTTGTGCAGAAGCTATTCGGCCGCCACGAGCTGCTTGCGGTCCTGTTCCCGGTGCTGGAGGACAGAAGGCCCTTGAATTGACAGCAGGGGCGCTCCCAGTGGATCCTGGACCTGGATTTCGACGCTGCCTTGTGGCGGCACTTTTAGGAAAACCTTTTAGGGCGCTGAGCTGTTCTAAGGTCCGGAGAGAGTACATGAAGCTGCTGAAGACATTGAAGCACGAGGTTATTCTTGTCCTGCCGCCGACCGTGTTTTTTTTCATCACCTTCAGCCTGCTGGTAATGACCCGCCGTTTGACGATGCGGGAGTATGACATCCCGCTCAGCGGCTTCATCAACGCTGTGGTAGGCGCCTTGATTGTCGGCAAAGTCGTTTTGGTCGTCGACAAGTTTCCCTTTGTCAACCGTTACCCGGACAAGCCCCTGATCTTCAATGTCGCCTGGAAAACCGGCATCTACCTCGTGGCAACCCTGCTGGTTCGCTACCTGGAGCATCTGCTGCCGTTTCTGCGCGAGTTCAAAAGCCTCGGCACGGCTCACCAGCACCTCTTGGCCGAGGTGGTGTGGCCCCATTTCTGGCTGATACAAATGTGGTTGCTCGTGCTCTTCTTCGTTTATGTCTCGTTGCGGGAACTGATACGGGCCATCGGTAAAGACACCTTCATTTCACTGTTTTTCGGGGCTGCGCGGCGCGCTTCCGAGTAAACGAAGACAACACGTGGACATTGGGAGATAAGAAAGACAATCCCAAGGGAGAAACGTCATGGTAAATGGCAAGTCTGTCTCGCTAGTTGAAAAGGTGCTGCTCGGCGGGTTCGCGTGTGCGCTGGGCATGAACACCTCGGCGGAAGCGCCGGCCGGAAAACAGTCCGATGGCAAACCGAACATCGTCATCATCTGGGGCGACGATATTGGCCAATCCAACGTCAGTGCCTACTCGCGGGGCGTCATGGGGTACAAGACCCCGAATATCGACCGGGTCGCCGCCGAAGGGATGATGTTCACGGATTACTACGCGGAGCAAAGTTGCACGGCTACAAAGCCGGCAGCAAGACGTTCAAGGTCCATCTGGACGGCTACAACCAGTTGCCGTACCTGACCGGCCAGGAGGCCAAGAGCCCGCGCCAGGAGTTCTTCTATTTCTCCGACGATGGCGATCTCACCGGTCTGCGCTACGACAACTGGAAGGTGGTGTTCGCCCAGCAGCGCAGTCCCGGAACCCTGGCCCTTTGGGGCGAACCCTTCGTGAAGACCCGCATCCCCTGGCTCTACAATCTGCGGACCGACCCGTATGAGAAGGCCAGTGTCACTTCCAACACCTATTGGGACTGGTACATCGACCATGTGTTCCTGCTGGTGCCGGCGCAGCAATACGTCGGCCAGTTCCTGCAGACGTTCAAGGACTTTCCGCCGCGTCAGAAGGCGGCCAGCTTCACCATCGATCAGGTGATGGAACAGTTGAATGCGCCGGTGACCCGCTAGTCCTAAGTGGCTGACCCGCTTCTTCGCCCATTGCGGCTCCGCCGTTTGCGCTCCCGGCAAACGGCAAACTGGATCCCGGTGGGCCGCAACGCCTCTCTGACGCTGTTGATCTTCATGCTGGGACATCCGCGGCCCGGGTCTGCGGAGTGGTCGCTTAGCGGCCGCGGTTCGTTGTTCTACACCGACGATGTGAGCATCTTCTCCGCGACGAGGCGTTTGACCCGCGACGCCGATCCGACACAGCCGGCCCTGGACGCTCGCGTGACCGGCCAGGGCAGCGACGGTGTGTTCGAACCGATGCTGAAGCTATCCAAAGCCTTTGATTCAGGCCTTGGGACCACCACGTTGGATCTTCGTGGGGACGGCTTCATATTCTTCGATCACAGCCAGTACAACAACGGCACCCTGTTCATGCAGGCGCAGCAGGTCTTTCGGCCTGGCACCCGGGTGTTGCTGCGCTATTACTACAACCCGGATTTGTTCATCGGAGACAATGAGGAGCGCCGCTCAGGCCGTTTCCAGATCGTGCCGGAGCGGGTGACCAGCCAGATCGGCTCTTTGCGGATCGATCAGGAAGTGGCTGAAGGCCTGGAAGTGAAGCTCCTGTCTCGCTATGGCACGCGCCGTTACAACAGCGCCTACAGCCAGCGCGACACCGATTTCTGGACGGTGGGGCCGCATCTTGAATGGACGCTTCTACCCGTCGTGACCCTGGGCTTGGCGTACCATTGCGAGCGCGGCCTGGCCAACGGCCGCCACCAGCCGCAATACGGCGACGACGTGTCGTACACTAATCACTACGCTTCGACGGATCTGGACTTCGAGCTGAGCGAGACATTCTCAGTGAGCCTTGCCTTTCATTACGAGCACAACGACTGGTTGAGCCAACTGGAGGAGGATGAACGCAAGTGGGGCAAGGAAAACGTCTATCAAGGTGAGGCCCTGCTGAACTGCCGGAATATCCCCGCAGACCCGTGCCTACACCGGCGTGCAGCATTCAAGTCGCAAGGAAAGCTTCGAGGCCTCGGGAATTCACAATACCAATGTCGGAATCGGGGTGGAAACCCGTTTTTGACCTATCAAAAAGCCTCGACTGGAGACGCCGCCCCATGCCTTTTCCCACGAGCCGTTTCATTTTCTGGTCTGGCGTATACAACGCAGGCCTCGCCCTGATCCTCTGCTTTGTCCGCCGCTCTACGCAGGCATGGGCCTCAATATCTGCGCACCCGTCTGGGGATGGCTCATAGCCGGCTTCCTGGGGTTCACCGCCGCGGTGCTGATCATCTCCGCACGTGACCTGAAACGGCGCGCCTCACAGGTCTATTGGGAGTCGCTGCTACGCTACGCGGCGGCTTTGCTGCTGATACCGGCCGGGCTTTTCGGCGAAGTTGGAAAGATCGCGGCCCTGCTAGGGCTGGGCGACCTGGCCATCGGGCTGGTCTACATGTTTGGCCTGACCAAGGAGCTCGGAGTTTCACACAAGGCGCTGCTGTTCGACTCTGTCACCGAATCTTAAGCTGCACCGAGGAATTTTGTCTGTGCTCAAAGCCCTGACCTCTAGCTTGAGCTCACGCCCTCTCGGCTGTGCTAAGTAGCCATGGGTGTCGCACTGCGCCTGGGCCTTGCTGGTCTCATCCTTCTGGCCGCGGGCCTGCTCGGTACCCGTTACTTTCTGCCGGAGCCCGAGCCGCCCGTGCCCGCCAAGACGGCTTCCCCCGCCGCAAGCGATTCGGCCACGCCCGAGGCCACGGTCGTGGGCCGCGTTGCCTGCGCCAGTTGTCATGCCGAACAGGACCGGTTGTGGCAGGGTTCCCATCATGATCTGGCGATGCAGGAGGTCACGCCCGAAACGGTCCTGGGCGATTTCAACGGTACCGAATTCAAGTAGGACGGCATCAGCACCCGGTTTTTCCGGCGCGGCTCCCAATTCATGGTCAACACCGACGGACCCGACGGCAAAGCGGCTGACTTTGAGGTCAAGTACACCTTCGGCGTCACGCCGCTGCAGCAGTACCTTCTGGAACTGCCCGGGGGACGACTGCAGGTGTTGTCGGTCGCCTGGGACAGCCGGCCGAAGCAACAGGGGGTCAGCGCTGGTTCCACCTCTATCCGGGCGAGAAGATCGATCACAACGATGAACTGCATTGGACCAGGATATCCCAGAACTGGAACTACATGTGCGCCGAATGCCATTCGACCAACCTGTTGAAAAATTACGACCCGGCCACGCATAGCTATCACACCACCTGGTCAGAAATCGATGTCGCTTGCGAAGCCTGCCACGGCCCTGGCTCAAGGCACGTCGCCTGGGCGCGCAGCAAAGAGCACGGCGAACAGCCGCCTGATGCGACGCTGGGACTGCCGTTTCTCCTTGATGACCGCGCCGGGGCACAGTGGACCATTGACCCACACACGGGCAATGCCAGCCGTCGCCCGGCCCGTCAGACTACCAAGGAGATTGAAACGTGCGCCCGTTGTCATGCCCGACGCGGCCAGTGGTTTGCCGGCTACCGGTTTGGCGAGCCGCTTATGAACACGCACCTGCCGGCCCTGCTCGAAGAAGGCCTCTATCATGCCGATGGTCAGATCGACGGCGAGGTCTACGAGTACGGTTCATTCTTGCAGAGCCGGATGTTCCATGCCGGCGTCACCTGCAGCGACTGTCACGAGCCCCACAGCCTCAAGCTCAGGGCCGAGGGCGACGGCATCTGCGCGCGTTGCCACGCGGCGGAAAAATACGACAAGGCCACGCACCACCATCATACCGTCGACTCCCCGGGCAGCCATTGCGTGGACTGCCACATGCCGGCAAAAGCCTATATGGTGATAGACCCTCGGCGTGATCACAGCTTCCGCATACCGAGGCCCGATTTCTCCGTGCAACTGGGCACGCCCAATGCCTGCAACGGGTGCCACGTAAAAAGATCGGCGAGTTGGGCAGCAGACACCCTGCGCCGTTGGCTGGGCCGCGACCCAGGCGGTTATCAAAGGTTTGCGCAGGCGCTGCACTCGGCCCGCAGCGGAGCGCCGGAAGCGAAATCCAAACTATTGGAACTGCTGAGGGAAACCGACCAGCCCGCCGTGGCCAGGGCTACCGCTGCGGCGGAGTTGGCCCTGTGGCCCTCGCCGGACATCGAACCCGCGGTGGAAATAGCCCTGGCGGACGCCAATCCGCTTATCCGCGCCGGGGGGCTCCGGGCGCTCGAATCGCTCCCGCCGGACCGGCGCGCGGAACTCGGCCTCGCCATGCTCGATGACCCCGTCCGGCTGATTCGCGCGCTGGCCGGCGCCAGCCTGGCCGATATTCCCCCTGCAAATCTGCCTTCCCGCCTGCTGCCCCGGTGGGAACGCGCCACCGAAGACTATCTGGCCGCTCAAATCTTGAATGCCGACGAACCGGGCGCCCAGGTGAACATCGGCAACTTTTACGCCGGGCGCGGCCAAATTGCGCAAGCGGAGTCGGCTTACCGTGAAGCCCTGGCCCTGAACCCGGATTGGGTGCCGGCTTACGTCAATCTGATTGATCTCTTGAGAGAAAGCGGGCAAGAGCAGGGTAGCGAGGCGCTGCTGCTGCAGGGTTTGTCGCGGCAACCCCGTGCCGCGGCTCTGCACCATGCCCTCGGGCTGCTTCAAGTGCGCCGCAAGGACCTCAGCGCAGCTCTGGTTTCGCTCAAGCGCGCCGTGGAATTGGCCCCGGAAAATGCGCGATTTGTCTATGTCTTCGCCGTTGCCCTGGACAGTGCGCAGCGGCACAAGGAAGCCATGTCCACCTTGAAGACAGGACTGCAGCATTCGCCCAGTGACAGAGCGCTGCAACAGTTGTGGTCACTTTGGAGCGGGAACGAAAGCGCTCCGCGATAGGGAGGCTGCGGCCAATCTGGACCCTGGACGCGACGGCTTTTGACGGACCCGGGCGGCAGCACGGGGCCATCAGTTCAAAGTGGCGGCAAGCTCAGATTCTCGGGAGCGGCGAAATGGGGATCCCGAGCGGCATCGCTTTGGGAGCCGTCGGTGCCATCAGGCCGCGATGCCTGCGCACGATCACCAGTAGCCCGTCAAACCCATGAAGGGGCCATTCAAGGTGGCGTTGGTTTCGATGGGGCCATTCTTGTCCATGTTGTAGCGCAGCGCCTTGTAACCCAATTCGATGGACGTAGGTATGTCAAAAATGGTGGTGCGATAACCCAAGGCGCCCAATACCGATCCGGTGAACTGCACGCCGCCCGTGCCGAATCCACCGAAGTTCCCGTCCACTAGGACGAACCACTCCGGAGTAAAGCCAACCATGAAGCGCGCGCCCACCACCGGGCTGGTGAACGACTTGCTCGCCGAGAAGCTGCGCGGGCCATTCAAAGGGTTGCCGAACGGAGTCTTGAATTCAACACTGTTATCCAGCCAGATCGTGCGCGCGCCGGTGTAGGCTTCCAACCAGTTGGCATTGCCCTTGTTCGCCAGGGTGGAGGGTACCTCCGCCGCCGAAGGGCCCAGCACACGATATGCCAGGCCGTAATCCATCACGCCCAGTTCGCTATCGATGCCATGGCTGATGTCGCCGAACTTGGGCTTGAACCGCAGGCTCATGTAGTTGCCGTCCAGGTAGAAGCCGAATCGCTGGTAATGGGCTTCGAAGCGGCCCATGAAACCCAGCGGGAACTCGCGGGACTTATTGTTGATGTCGATGAAACTGGCGTCCACCGATTGGCTGACCGGCCCGGCCTTGAAATCGCCTTTCACCCCGGACATCCAGAGGTAGGTGCTGAGATTAAAGGCCCACGGACTTGTTTGGGTCGGCGTAATCGATTCCGGCCCCTCTGCCGGCGCCGCCTGGACCCAGGATGTGAAGGCGAAGACCGCCAAGCGAGGCCAAGAGGATTTCCGGCGAAAAAGGATTTTCGGCGCTGGGCCGGTCGAGGGATTAGACGCTTCCACAAGACTCACGTTTTAAAATCTCCCTGGGGGTTCAATCCAGTTGCGATGCCCCTTCCGATCGAAGACTGATGCCGATGATAGCCTGATCATGCGGCGTTTTCGTAAACGAACTTTCACGGAGCTCGCCGAACGGCGGGCGGTATCCACGTGCCGTCCAGGATGGAGGGAGACCGTTCGTCGGGCCAGTACATGCGCAGCGTCAAACTGAAAGCGCCCTTGGGGGCGGGCAGCCAGTTCGCCGCCTTCGCCTTGCCTGGCGGGTCGGCCTGGATGTAAAGGTCGAGCGAACCGTCGGCATTGCGCTTAAAGGGCATCCAACTGCTGAGTGCGTAACGGTTGATTTGGTTGGGCACAAAGAACGAATCCGGATCATACATCGTCACGGACCAGAAGGCGCGAGCCGGCGGCTCCTGACCCTTCTCAAAATGCAGGACGTACTGATTGGCGCCGCTGAGCGGCTTGCCCTCGCCATCGACGAACGCCGAGGGATACACGGCGTCCGAAGTCAGATTCGCTCCGAGTCCAATCAGGGCAACCACCGCCCGTGTCGTGTAGTCTGTGCCATAGGCCGCCATATTCAGCGAAGGTACTCGCCAACCGTTGACCGGGGCGCCAACATGCTTGGCGGCATCCGTCAGTTTGTCCAGGGCGGTCGGCAGCGCCTTTTCCAAGCCCTGCGCCACGGGCGGTTCGAGCTTGGTGGGATCGAATGGCTGTCCCGGCACGATTCCGATTTTGGCGAGCTTCGCGAGTACCGGAGCGTCTTCCCGGGGTGGGGGATTGTCCTTCATCAGAACGGCCAGGGTGTTGAAGAAAGCGGCGCTGCTCATCGTGGCGACGGCCTGGACCGGCGCCAGCTTCATGTCGACCGTAGGGTCCACGGCCGCCGGCGGTGGGGTGTAGGGCTTCCCGAAAGCGGATAGGGGCGTGAGCCTGTATCGCTTCTGGATGGCATGTACGGCGGCATAGTCTTTGGGACCGTTGGTCTGCGTGCGCCCGATGATCCAGACCATGTTGGTCGGCGATTTCAGTTGCGTGATGCCAGCGGGCAAAGTGCCTGTCCACCCCGGCCCGGAGATCGCGAAATGTCCGGCTTTGGTTCCGGTGGTCCTTTTTCCGGGCGACGCGAAGATATTGGTCCAGGCATCGATCATCGGCATCAAGTAGAATCGATTTTGGGTGTCAGGCACCGACAGCACGATCGGCTCTTTGGACAAGTCCAGCCATGCTGACGAATAAAGAGTATCAACGTTGGCGCGCACGACGTCCTTGAAGGACGCGTCCGGGAAGCTCGGCATGTGCGCAAACTGGTTTACGGGGGCAGCCGAAGGCCCGGCGGCTGCGACGTTCGAGATCTTCTTTCGCGTAGCGTCCATGATGACCAGCGGATAGCCGTAGATAACCGCCTCGACGCCGGCTTCGAGGGCTTCCTTCTGCTTGGCCGTGTCTTGGGCCTGAGCGGTCGCCATTTCCGTGTTGGTGGATTGCGTGCCCGTCTTCCATACGCAAGACGCCTGAACTATGGCGGCCAGCAAGATGAGGGCAGTTCGCGCGTTGACGTTCTTCTTCATGTGATCCTCGTTAGCGAAGGCCCCAGTCCAGACCCTGGACCGATTAAACTGCTCATATAGCGGGCGGAATCCTCAAGATTGAAACCTAGTGTACTGGAGGGAAACGCCTGCTTTCCCTCGCCCAGAACAAAACGACAAATCTTCCGCGTTTGCCGTCGGCCTCGACGAGTTCTCAAATGGCACAATACACGAAGTACAACACAATCAGCCACCTCAGTTTCAAACAGGCATGTGGGGAGGTGATCTCCGAATCAAGATGGTATTGACCGCTTGCTAAACGTAGTGGTAGCCAGGTACATAATAGAGTGAGGCTTTGGACTGTAGCTAATTCGTAACCGTTACAGAGCTATGCTACAAATGAATCAATGCTTTATATCGTTTCGAAAGGGTAGGGCGGGCTAATGCAAGGCATTGATTTATAGCGATAATGGTGGCCTGCGATCTTCCTCTTAATCCGTTTGTCGTAGGTTCGATCCCTACATGGACCACCTTACAATCAAAGGCTTATCTCGTATCGCGGGGTAAGCCTTTTTTCTTTGCCGGAAATTTGCCGGAATCCTTCAGCCTATAGCCTGGCGGATCAGCACGATTCAGGGCCGTTCCTCCCTGTCACAAATCGACCCCAACGCTTCCAGCAGATTGCGGATCTCCGCCTTGCTGTAGTGCGTCGTGTACGGCTCGACTTGTGCCGCAGTAGATCCTGCCGGTCCTCGAAGCAAACCCCCGCCGCTCGCAGGCGCATGCGGAAGGTGTGTCGAAGATCGTGGACCCGGATGGCAGCCGCCCAGATCAAAGGACTATTCATGTTCGCGTTTGGATTGGGCGTGTTGGGCGAGGCTGTTTATAAGGTTGTCAACAAGGTCATGCCCGAGGTGCTGACGATGGGGGTGATTGGCAGCCTAGCCCTTCTCGCGAATCTACTCTGCCTCGCTCTGCTTTACCGCCATCGCAGTGACAATCTGAACATGCGATCGACCTGGCTTTGATCGAGAAATGACTTCATCGCGAATGTCTGCGTTTTGCTCGCCGCAGTCGGCTGTTATCTGCTCGCGTCATTTTGGCCAGACATCGTCATTGGAAGTCTGATCGCCTTTTTGTTTGTCGGTTCAGCCATCAGTATCCTGACGGAGTCCCTTCGAGAATTGTGATCACCAAGCGGATTAATACCTGTGCCGAAGTAGCGATGGTCAAGAAGCGCCCTGCATGGCGGCGAGGGACGTTGGCTTCTTATCGGCAAGCTCGGCGCCCTCGTCCTGATTGAACAGGCGATAAAGCACCGGCAGTACCAGGAGAGTTAATAAGGTTGACGAAATAATCCCGCCAATGACCACCGTCGCCAGCGGTCGTTGAACCTCCGCACCAGTGCCTGTCGCAATGGCCATGGGCAAGAAGCCCAATGAAGCGACCAGGGCGGTCATGAGCACCGGTCGGAGCCGTGTCAAGGCGCCTTCCCGAACCGCCGAGTCGACACTCATGCCATCCTCGCGCAAGGTGCGTATATACGAGATCATCACCAGACCGTTTAACACGGCAATGCCCGACAGCGCGATGAAGCCCACCCCCGCAGAAATTGATAGGGGGATGTCTCTCAACCATAAGGCGACGATGCCACCGGTCAACGCGAACGGCACACCCGTAAACACCAGTAACCCATCCTTCACGTTGTTGAACATCATGAACAGCAGGCTGAATACGAGCAGCAAGGCTACTGGCACGACGATCTCCAGTCGCCGCGCGGCTGATTGCATCTGTTCAAAGGTACCGCCCCAGTTGGTCCAGTATCCTGAGGGGATCTTCACCTGTTGCTGAAGCACATTCTCAGCTTCTGCTACAAATGAGCCGATATCCCGGCCGCGCACGTTTGCGGTCACAACCACTCGTCGCTTGCCGTTTTCGCGACTGATCTGATTAGGGCCAGGCGCCAGTTGAAAGCTGGCGACATCTCCCAAGCGCAAGTAACCAGTATTGCCGGTTCCCGAACCATCGCGGCCGGACACGGGGATGGGCAGGCGTTGCAAGGCGTCCAGATCACTCCTCAGCGGTTCCGGCAGGCGCACAACGATGTCGAAGCGACGATCGCCCTGATAGAGTACCCCCGCCGACTGACCGCCCATGGCGATGGCGATAGTTTCCTGGACGTCCCCCACATTGACGCCCAGTCGAGCGGTCTTGTCGCGGTCGATCTGAATCGTCAGCATCGGCAGTCCCGTAGTCTGTTCGACCTTCACATCTTCGGCGCCGGGTATTTTCGCCAAAACCTCTGAAATTTCGGTAGCCGTTCGATTCATGACGTCCATGTCGTCGCCAAAGATTTTGATCGCGACGTCGCTACGGACCCCTGAAATCAGCTCATTGAAGCGCATCTGTATGGGTTGGGTGAACTCGTAGTTGTTGCCCGGCAGGTGGGCGATGGCTTCCGAGATGGACTCGATGAGATCATCCTTGCTGCGGTGAGGGTCGGGCCATTCATTCCGCGGCTTGAGGATCACATAGCCGTCGGCGGCATTGGGCGGCATGGGATCAGTCGCGATCTCTGCTGTTCCAATCTTGGAAAAGACTCGCTCGACCTCCGGAAACTTCATGGCGATGCGCTCCAACTCCATTTGCATCTCGACTGCTTGCGACAAACTGGTGCCCGGGATCCTGACTGCTTGCAAGGCGATATCGCCTTCGTTCAGGCTGGGCACGAATTCGCTACCCATGCGGGAGACCAAAAGCCCGCTGAGAATGATCACGGTCCCGGCGATGGTCAACACCAATGGCTTGTTGAGCATGGTCCAGTCAAACATCGGGCAATAAATCTGCTTGATCCAGCCCAGCAGACGATTTTCCTTTTCCTCGACTTTATCGCCGATCATCAGAGCCACGGCCGCCGGGATAAAGGTCACTGAAAGGATCATGGCGCCCAGCAGAGCGGTGACCACGGTGAATGCCATGGGATGAAACATCTTTCCCTCGACGCCGCTCAGCGCAAAGATCGGCAGATAGACCACCATGATGATTAACTGGCCGAACAACAAGGGACGGCGAGCCTCTCGGGACGCCTTGAAGACTTCGAGGAATCGTTCGTTGCGCGTCAGAGGCCGGCCCGCCAGTTGCTGGGCATGGGCGAGCCGCCTTACGCAGTTCTCCACGATGACCACGGCACCGTCGATGATGACGCCGAAGTCGAGGGCGCCAAGGCTCATCAGGTTGGCGCTCACCTGGTTCGTGACCATACCGGTGAAGGTGAACAGCATGGCCAGCGGAATCACCAAGGCCGTGATCACGGCCGCACGAAAGTTTCCGAGGAACAGAAACAGGATGGCGATGACCAGCAGCGCGCCTTCGATCAGATTGGTCCGCACCGTGCTGATTGCCTTGTTCACCAATACGGTTCGGTCGTAGACAGTTTTCGCCACCACACCGGGCGGCAGGGAGCGGTTGATATCCTCCATGCGCTTGGCGACAGCCTGTGAGACGGTCCGGCTGTTCTCACCGATCAACATGAATACCGTCCCGAGGACGACCTCTTGGCCATTTTCGGTCGCCGCGCCGCTACGCAGTTCCTTGCCTGGTCCCACCTCCGCCACGTCGCGGATGTGGACGGGAATGCCTTGCTCGGTGGTGATGACAATGTTGCCAATGTCTTCGATCGTGCCGACCTGTCCGGGGGCTCGGATCAAGTACTGCTCCCCTCGCTTTTCGATATAGCCGGCACCAACGTTGGTATTGTTGCGTTCGATGGCGGCGGCCAAGTCCTGCAGGGAAAGACCGCGGGCGACCAATTTGTCCGGCACGGGAGAAACCTGGAATTCCTTGGCATATCCCCCAATGGTGTTGATTTCGGTGACGCCAGGCACATTGCGCAACTGGGGCTTGATGATCCAGTCCTGGATCTCGCGCAAATCCGCGGGTGTGTATCCGGATCCATCCGCCTTGCGGGCATTTTCCTTGGCCTCGACGGTCCACATGAAAATCTCGCCCAACCCCGTGGAAATTGGTCCCATGGCCGGCTCGATCCCATCCGGCAATTTGCCCTTGCTGGCCTGTATTCGTTCATTCACCAATTGCCGGGCGAAGTAGATGTCGGTGCCATCCTCGAAGATGACCGTGACTTGAGACAACCCGTAGCGGGACAGCGAACGGGTCTCCTGCAGATGCGGCAAACCGGCCATCGCGGTTTCGATGGGATAGGTGATTCGTTGTTCGGATTCCAGCGGCGAGTATCCCGGCGCGGCGGTGTTGATTTGCACCTGAATGTTGGTGATATCGGGCACGGCGTCAATGGGCAGCCGCTGATAGTTGTAGACGCCCACGGCGGCCATTCCCAACACCATCATAAGGATGATCCAGCGTTGACCAATGGCAAAGTGAATCAATTTTTCAAACATGGAGAGTCAGCCTCTGTCAGATGGCATCCGGGCCTTGTTCGCCGGAACTGATGCGCAACACATTGAAGACATCGGAAACCGCGATGAGGCCGTCACCAGGATGTCCGGTATAGGCGGCTTTCCGTATCGCTTCAACGACTTCTTCGCCCTGCTCGTTGGCGCAGATGATCAACAGCACCAGTTGCGCGTGGCTGTCCGGGGCCCATTCGTGGGCGGTGAAGGCGCCCTTGGGGCCTTTGCCGCGAGGATGGCCGCGTGCGTTGAGGATGGTGAAGCCAGGCAAATGCTCCAGGCGGTGCAAGGCTTCCTCGACCTTCTCCAGCCGGTGCGGTTGGATAATGGCTGTGATCTGTTTCATGTCTTACCCTCCTAGTCTTCGTGGGCGGCACTGGCCTTGCCCAGGTCGGCCTTGATCAGAAAGCTGTTCTTGCCGGCATAAAGCTCGCCGGCGTCCAGGCCCTTGACGACTTCGGTCAGGCGGCCATCGGTGCGGCCCAACGCCAAAGGTCTGGCCTCAAAATCCGTTCCGTAGCGGACGTAAACGACGGTCTCGTCATGCTCGGTCTGAATGGCTTCGTTGGAAATGGCCACCGGCACCGAGACCTCATCGGCCAACACCTCGATGTTCACTGGAAGACCAGGCCGCCAGATGCCATCGGGATTGGGCAACACAATGCGCGCCTTGGCCGTGCGGCTTTGTTCACCGACCAGGGCGCCCACGTAGAAGACCTTGCCTCCGCTCTCGGAGTCGAAGGCCGTCGCCTTGACCGTGGCATGCTGGCCTATCTTCACCACATTCAAGTCTTTGGCGTAAATGGTCATTTCCGCCCAAACCGTGGAAAGATCGGCGATGACAAAAATATTGGAATCGTCCTTGACCGCCTCGCCCAACGATAAGTGTTTTTCGATGATCACTCCGTCGATCGGAGAACGGATCTCATAGGTCGTGAGATCGCCTTTGCTGGTGGTGCCGCTACCGAGGGAAGCCAGTTTCTGCTGCGCTGTCTGAACGACGATTTCCGCTTCCTGCAGGGCATTGCGCGCCTGCAGATAATCCTGCTCGGCGGAAATTTTGTCCGCCCAGAGCTTTTTCTCCCGTTCATAGGTCAATTGCGCGAGCCCAAGCCGCTTTTGCGCGGCAAGCAGCTCGCTACGCTGATCCGCCAACGCCTGACTGGAGATCAGCGCGAGCAACTGTCCCTTGCGGACCGATTCGCCGACATTGGCCGTTGCCGATTCGGCAATGCCGGCCAGTCGCGGCACGACATGGACCAGACGATCCTCGTTCAAGCGGATTTCGCCGATTAATTTGAGCAGGCTCTGAATACGCGCAGGTCCTGCCGTCAGAATCTCGATGTTGTTCTGGGCAATTTGTTCGTCGCTCATGCTCACCCGGCCTTCGATCTGCTCGTAGTCGAATCGGTGGGTGGCTTGCTGATATCGGGCAGTGATGGACACCTTGAAGGAATGCGGCTCGTCGACTGCAACGGTGCTCTTCAGATAATCGCCTTCAGGGATGAAACTCAGCCTCTGCGGCTTGCGACCCAGCCGTTCGATAAGGATGGACAAATCCGTCGTTGAGGGAGGTAAGGGTTTTCCGGCTTGGGTGGCATAGACATGAAACTCCGGTTGGCCGCCCCGTTTGACGATGCAGACTTCCAGTCCATAGCCCTGATCATCAAAAAGTCGGCCGCCATGGGGACCGCGTTCGACGTCGCCCGACTCCGCTGTTGCCTCCTCGTGTTCACCGGAGACCGGCGCAACTTCGGTTTTTAGGATGAGAATCGCCAGCACGATGCCGACGAGGATGACGCCAATGATGGCGGTGCGCTCACTGATCTTCATGGATGCCTCTGTGATTTGGATGGTTCCTTGCCTTCATTCAGGCGACCACCGATTAGCCGTTCAACGTCGACGACGGATTGGTGATAGTCGGCCAGCGCCCGGAGATATTGGGCTTTGCCGGCAAACAAGGCGCGTTGTGCGTCCAACACGTCCATGAAGCTGAATTTTCCTAGGCGATAGCCGGTTCCGGCCGCATCAAAAGCCTGTTGTGCGCCGGGCAGAACGTTTTCCCGCAGCGACTCGATTTCGACATGGGCGGCATCCAGGTTTTGATAGGCGGCATTCAGGGCCGTGGTGATCCTGACTTCAGTTCCCCGGCGTTCTTCTTCCGCTTTGGTCAGGCGTCGCTCCGCTTCCTTGATGCCGCCCTGATTCCGGTCGAACACCGGCAAGGGAAAGGAAACGCCGACGACCAATGCATAGTCGTTGGTCATGAGGTAGTTGCTTCCCCCTAGGGTGGCGGTCACGTCCGGGATGGCTTTGGACTTTTCAACCTCGATCACCGCCTGTCGCTGCGTGATTTCCGTCGCCCATCGGGCCAAATCGGGATTGTCGAGAAGGCGCTGCTGAAGGCTATCGAGGCTCGGCAGGGGCTGGATGTCATCCAGGTTGCCAACGACCCTGGCAAATTTCGGCGTGGAACTGCCCCAGTTGGCAGACAGCTTGTGACGGGCCGCTTCCAACTCCCGTTGCGCCCGCGTCATTTCAATCTGCACCGAGGAGCGGACGACTTTGGCCTTGGTTTCTTCCATGGGGGAGGATTTTCCGGCCAGAACACGCGCTGACGCAGCCGTGATCACCTGCTCCGAGAGATCCAGGGTTTGCTGTGCGAGTTCCAGCCGTTGCTGGATGACGATCACGTCGACGAGCGCTCGCGAGACCTGCGCCAATACATCAATCCGCTTGGCCTCATAGTCCCACTCCGCCAAATCCCGCGTCAAAGACGCGGCCTGGGTCCTCTTGCCGCGCTTACCGCCCAGTTCGATCAACTGGCTGAGTTCCACGGTCACGACGTCGCCGTCGAAACCCCGGATGGAATTATTGCCAAAGTTAGCGGCGTTCGCCCCAAAGGTGGGATTGGGCATTAGACTGGCTTGCAGGGTAGCCGCTTCCTGAGCCCTGGCTTCCCAGGAATACGCCTTCAAGTCCGGGCTATGAAGTAGCGCCAGGGCAAGGGCCTGCGGCAGGGCAAGGTCACCAACCGGTTCAACGAGCGACTCGGACCGGTCGTATTCGCGAGCCTCATCGGCGTGCCGGCGCGAAACGACGGAGTCAGCCGCGTGTGCTTGAGCGACTAGCAAGACGCTGAATGCAAGGCCGAGGGGCTTTGCGAATGTGGAGCGCATAAAGGATTTCTCCGCAGCATGGAATCAGGATTCCATCCCTTGGTGACGAAGCATCAAAGGATGGGGAGCGGCAGCGGCGGGCGAATCAGATCAACAGGACGACAAAGCGCCTCAGGAAAATGCGGGAGTCGAGTTCAAGGGGGCGGCCATTGGATCGCTGCACAGGCTGTGAGGGCCCAACGAATAACGCGAGCAAGAGGAAACCAGGCCCAGCCCCGTGAAGAACGCCTGACGTTTTGGAAGAATCGGAGCTGACTTGAGAGCTTTTTGCATTGGGTGTGACCGGTATGTCTCGGCACGGCGGATCGAAGCTCGAAACCAACGGGAGTTGCTCGGCGGCTTGCATGGTCAGAGCCGCAGAAACAGGGGTGCCCTCGCGATGGTTATGATGGGCGACCTCCACAGCCACGTGCCCATCGGCGCCTAAGCAGAGTACGTAAAGGGGTCCGCTCAGAGCGTTGGTGGTAAAGCGGCACAGCAGCGCAAAAACCAGGAACAGCAGCAACGCCGGACGAATCCTGGCGTTGACTGATACGGTGTTGGTAGTCGAAGTAGACATCAACGCGACTGGATGTGGATCGCCATCAATCAGAACAGATCAATTGACGGTCTGATCACTTTGGGTCTCCAGTTGAATTTGCTGAATCGCGTCGCCCGTTGCGCCCGAGACATATTCGACCTGACCTTGTTTTACTAATGAGGCCGCTTCGCCGATTTTGGATAAAGCCTGCTTGACATGGTCACGCCGAGCAATTTCATCAGGATTCCGAGATGTGGGATGCAACGGATGTTTGGCTTGATGGGCGATCACATGTTTCTTGGCCAGTTCGGTTTCTTGCCCAGCACTTTCAGAATTGCCGGATTGGGCCGCAACCGAGGCGCTTTCCAGATGTTTGATGGCCGCCTGGCTCTGATCCGCTTCTTCGGCGTAAGCATGGGCGTGAAACACGGAGCACATAATGAATGGCATTAGGTAATGTTTCATAGCGGAACCGTCTCGGAGTGAAGTGGGTAATGGTTGCGTATGCCGAATATGCGCTAGGAGACTTGGAACGGAATCAACGGGCAAGCGTGTTGCGTCGTTCCTTGCTCGATCTGGAGGGTACTATGGGCTATGGCGAACTTCGTTTTGAGCGCATCCGCCAGTTCATCCATGAAGGCATCGCCGGGATGGCCTTGAGGCATGACCAGATGCACGGTCAGTGCACTTTCCGTCGTGCTCATCCCCCAGATATGAAGATCGTGGATGCCGGTGACGCCATCCTGCTGCCGAAGGAATTCCGCGATGACCGGCATGTCAATGTGGGCGGGAGCGGCGGACAAAGCCAGTTGGATCGACGCGCGCAACAACCCCCAGCTTCCGATCATGATGACCAGCACGATGAGCATGCTGATCGCAGGATCAAGCCAATACCACCCGGTAAACATCATCGCGATGCCGGCGAGGACAACTCCCGCTGAAGCAGCCGCATCGGCTGCCATATGGAGATACGCGCCGCGAATATTGAGATCGCCTTTGCTGCCCTTGACGAACAGCCACGCGGAAAGCCCATTGATCACGATGCCGGCCGCCGCTACCAGCGTCACCGTCAGGCCGGCAACCTCCGGAGGCTCGGAAATTCGCCGAACCGCTTCCCAGGCGATGCCGCCGGATGCCACTAGCAGAAGCACGGCATTGGCCAGTGCCGCCAGAATCGAACTGGTACGGAGACCATATGTGTATCGTCCCCGTGGCGCTCTCTTGGCGAGCAGCGCGGCACCCCAAGCCAATAGTAAACCCAGCACATCTGACAAGTTATGCCCGGCATCTGCCATCAACGCCGTCGAATTAGCGAGTAAACCGTACGTGAACTCGGTGATGACGAAAGCCGAGTTCAATGCGATGGCGATGACGAAGGCGAGACCATAGTCTTTCGGCTTCGCGTGATGACTGTGGCTCGCGCCAGAAGCATGATGGATATGATTGTGACCGTGTGTGTGATGGTGGTCATGGGCCATGGGCTTAATCCTGATGAGGCTCGGCAATGTGTTCGAGCATCTCGGTCAGCATCCCGGAGATGTGTTGGTCAGCCGCGATATAGAACACCTGCTTACCTTGCCGAGTCGCTTTGACGATCCGGGCCGCACGCAGCAGTCGCAGATGGTGGCTTACCAGCGATTGGCTGAGATCGAGCCGACTGGCAATTTCGCCAACGGAAATGGGCTCATTCAGGCAAGTGAGCACAATATGAAGGCGGGTGCTGTCACCCAATAGACGGAACAGGTCCGCAAGTTCTTCAACAGGCTCAAAGACAGGTTTTGATAAAGACATAGATCTATAAACATGAATAGCTGTTCATAGGTTAGTAGCCAGAGAAGAAAATGCAAGGTAGATCTAGGCTCGACGAAAAAAATTTTGCGACGATGCTCAACCCAAATTCCGCCACTTCTCAATCATTGGAACAATGGTGCCGACATGCTTCAGGCTCCTCATCGCCAACGTTTAGCCAAAATGTATCGATGGATTCTTCAGCGCTAAAAGTCCATCAATCTCGACGAGGTTCAAGGCGATGAAAAAACTGTTTGCTTAATTTTCACGATTGCGTCCCTTACAAGCTGTGAGCTTTGTTCGCCCGCCAGATTCGGTCGTCGCTGACCCTTACGGCCATGGCCCACCGGGAAACGTAAACTTTTGTAAGCCCGTCCAGGCGGAAGAGGGTAGCTGCGGAGCAGTGCTTGAAGGAATTGAGCGACGGCGAGATCGGCTTATCGACGGCCGTAAAAATGAAATGTACGAATAATATCTATAAAAGTTCGGCGTTGTCGCTTGAATATGGATAACTTCGTTTCGGTCCATACGATTGGAAGCCTGTCCGAACGCTCAATCCTCATGAACCCGTCATTGGGGCTCAAGGGAACTGGACGGTGGTTGTGGGCACGAAGGGTCGATTCGATCTTCGAGAGAGCTGCCGTTCGGGAATGGCGGGTGTGGAGAAAGTTGGCTGGCCGGTTAGGCCGAGTTTGAAACGAGCGCGGCAACTGCGGGAGCGGGAGCGTCAGCTACCTGGAGTAAAGCAGTTATCCCGGCGTGGAATGCCCTTTGTGCACTCAGTCGCAGCCGGTCGCTAGCTTGGATTTCTCGGCGTCAGGTCGGCCCTTACAGTCATTCGCACCAACAGCCCAATTTCACTCGAGCGGCCGCCTTCTGGATTTTTTGTCAAAGGAATAGGGGCGTCAGTACCTCATGGGGCGCGTTTTTCGAGGTGACCTATCTCGTCTACACTTTCCGGACATGGATCATGAGAATTTTGGCGGCGTCCATCTGCTGGCTGAAATTACGACCGTATTACGGACGCGCGTCACCAACTCAGTTTAGATAAGCCCCAACTCACGAGCCGGGTCCGATCAGAGGGGAAGGGTCGTCTCCGTCCAATGCCACCTAGACTCCACTTGGAGTTGCAACCATGTGCAAATTCAGCCTTTTCGGTTTTGCTGCTCTTCTCGCCATCCAATTCCCGGCGGAAGTCTACGGTGGCAAGGGCCCGGAACCGGTCGTATGGCCGATCGCCCAGTATGTTTTCACGACGGCCGAACAGCAGATCCTGCCGATCGGCCTCACTGCAAGCACGCCGCAGATCAACCCGGGAGATGTATCGCTCTATGCCCCGTATGGATACAGCGCCTGGCAGGCAGGGAACGGCCTGGATTACGTAAAGCGGACCGAACTTGCACCTGGGTTTACCGGCGCTCCGAATGTGGCGCGCCTGTTATCGTTCTTCACCATCAGCGACGTGCATATCACCGACAAGGAATCCCCGGCCCAAGCGATTTATCTTGGCTGGAGCGCCCCCTACGGCCCGGCTTCCTCCGGTCTGCAATCGGGCTATTCGCCGGTCATTCTGTCGACGACCCAGGTCCTTGACGCCGCGGTCCAGACCATCAATGCGCTGCACAGAAGATCACCCTTCGATTTCGGCATCGCGCTCGGCGACGCCGTCAACAACACCCAGTACAACGAACTGAGATGGTATATCGACGTCCTTGACGGAAAGGTCATCACCCCCAGTTCCGGCGGCCACGCCGGGGCCGGAACCATAGATTATCAGCAACCCTTCAGGGCTTTCGGCCTGGACAAGACCATCCGGTGGTATCAGGTTGTTGGCAATCACGATCAGTTCTGGTCGGGAAAGTTCTACGAAGACAAGAAAACCCGCCATGCCCATGTCGGGAACACCGTCATCAACATGGGAGACCCGCCGGAAACGGCAGATTCCACGGGCGTCTATATGGGCGTGGTGGACGGATCGACGCCTTTCGGAGACATCATCAAGGCAGGCCCGGAACAAGCGATCGCGGTGCCTCCAAGGGTGATTCCCGACAAGAAGCGCCACAGCCTTTCCACTTCGGCTTCATCGAGCCTGAACTGGATGAAGGAATTCTTCAGGACAACGTCGAAACCGGTCGGCCATGGCTTCACCCAGGCCAACCTGGACAAGGATTTTGCCTCTTATAGCTTCAAGCCGAAGTCAAAGCTTCCGATCAAGATGATCGTGCTCGACGATACTTGCAAGGGCCCCGGGCAGACAAATTACGCCCTAGGCTGCTTGGACAAGAGCCGGATCCGCTGGCTCCGGCGCCAGCTGCAAAAGGGCCAGAACGAAGGCCATCTGATGATCATAGCGGCGCATGTCCCGATCAATCCGCAGAAGACCCTGGCAACCGACTCGGGGAATGTTCCCTTACTCACGACTCCCAGCGATGCTTCATTGCTCTCCATGCTTCACAACTATCCGAATCTCATCCTTTGGATCGCGGGGCATCGCCACGTCAATGTTGTGACTCCTCAGCCCTATGATCCGGCCATAGCCGGCCAGGGTCCCCAAAACAGCTTTTGGGAGGTCGAGACCTCATCGCTACGGGATTTTCCCCAGCAGTTCCGCACTTTCGACATCCATCGCAACGGCGACAATACCCTTTCGATCATCGTGACCAATGTCGATCCCGCCGTTGCGGAAGGCTCTCCCGCGGCGAAGTCGCGTGGTTATGCCATCGGCGCAGCGCGGATATTCGGCGCCACCCCGGTCATCATCGCGGATACCAGTTCGCATGCTTACAACGCCGAGCTCGTGAAGCAATTGAGCCCCGAAATGCAGGCGAAGATTGCCCATTACGGATCACCTTAGGGGATTGCGATACTTGCGATTGACCGATGCGCTTCGAGGCTGCGGGAGCGGTGATCCCGGTGTATCGGACAGGCTTTTCCCGCACTTAAGTGGCTGCCGTCAACTGGATTTCTTGAGAATGGAATATCTCACTGAATGGATGCTGATGGCCCGTAGTCCAAATACGTTGACAACAATGACGCAGTTGGTCGAAGGTTTGTCCGATCTAGAATACCCGACCAAGTTGATTTTGTTGCATCAGCTGGCCTTTCGTTGGGCATTGACCGCCCATTCTCTCGAAGTATCTTTGTATATCGGCTAAAGGAAAATCATGATCGGCACCTATCGATCCAGACAATATTTAGCATCTGTGTTAATCACAGGGTTATTGCATCCGGCTATGGCCGCCAAGTGCAACCCAGGCCCTATCCCGACCTCGTGGGCGACGCAATCCACCCCCGTACCCTACACCCCGACCGCCGAACCTAACGCAATTACATTGATTTTGTTTCGTCACGGCGAGAAAAAACTTCTACCGAACGGCCGCTTCCTAGAAAATGGCAATATGAGTGAAGTAGGGAGAAAACGTGCCCAGCGACTACCCGCCAGATTGCAAGGAATGTTCGGTTGCCCGGACTATCTCGTGGCGCCTAATCCCAGCAGTAAAATATCAGGGGGAGAAAATACTTTTTATTATTATGAACGCCCTGCCGGGACCATCGAGCCGACGGCGGCATCTTTGTCCTATCCCCTATGGATGCCTTATAGCGCTATTGAAACGCCGTCTCTGTCAGACGATCTGCTGACGGCTCCGGAATTTTCGCC
Organism: Methyloterricola oryzae; assembly: GCF_000934725.1. Taxonomy (NCBI): domain Bacteria; kingdom Pseudomonadati; phylum Pseudomonadota; class Gammaproteobacteria; order Methylococcales; family Methylococcaceae; genus Methyloterricola; species Methyloterricola oryzae. The sequence goes on along the minus strand of NZ_JYNS01000026.1, from coordinate 636 downwards.
TTCATCGCCATCCACGCCCAGAAAAATCTTCATTGCGTGGGAGCACGAGAATATCTTGGTACTGACGCATCACCTACTCACGCAGTGGAAATTAAACGCTCTCCCTGAAGGGGAAAGCATGAAGGCCAATCAAAAGGCTTATCAGTGCCAAAGTATACCCACCCGGTGGGATGGATGTGATTATGATTCGATTTGGGTGTTTAACATACAGGGTAATAACCTCTGTTATACCCACCTGCATGAACACCTCAACAATCCTTCCTACCAAAAGTCATGCAAAAAGGCGGAACGCGGCACATTGGCGAGCCATTGAATGTTTTGGTCGCATCAAGGGGCTGCCACATCAGAGAAACTAAAATCGATGGCGGGAATGGCGGCTATTCGTAAGCGCGTGGCGATCCCATGTTGACGCAATCCGGAATCGGATCGCGCTTGGAGGAACTAAGCGGGAGTGGTTTCAAGCTGCCAGCGATGCGGCAGAAGTTCATGAATCCGATGGGCGGGTTGCGTCGGAAGTCGCGTGAGCACGTCTTTCAAATAGACGTAGGGGTCGTGACCATTGAGTTTCGCCGACTGGATCAGGCTCATGATGGCAGCCGCGCGCTGACCGGCACGCAGACTTCCGGCGAATAGCCA
>NZ_JYNS01000025.1 GCF_000934725.1 Methyloterricola oryzae | reverse complement strand
GGGCCAGCGTGCTGCTGGCCTTGGGCAGGTTGACGGTGATGCCCTGCACCGTCGCCGTGGTCATGATGATGAAGATCAGCAGCAGCACATACGCCACGTCCAGCATGGGCGTGATGTTGATGTCGTCGTAGACCTTGCCTTCCTCGCCGATTTTCATGGCTTAGCCCTCGCGCTGCAGGTCTGCGGCGCGCTCGGAGACCATGGCCAGGAACTCGTCGGTGAACACGTGCATGTCCGCCGTCAGGTCCTTGATCTGGGTGAGCAGGTAGTTGTAGCCAAACAGGGCGGGGATGGCGACGGCCAGGCCGGCGACGGTGGCGAGCAGGGCACCGGAGATGCCGGGGGCGATGGAGTTGATGTTGACGTCGCCGGTGGCGGCGATCACGGCGAAGGTGATCATCACCCCCAGCACGGTGCCGAGCAGGCCCAGGAACGGCCCGCCGGAGATGGCGATGGTGAGCAGCACCATGTTCTGGTTCAGCTTCTGCCCTTCCCGCACCACCGCCGCATCCAGGCGCGCGCGGATCACGTTGATGGCTTCGGCGGTAAGGGGCTTGTCCGCCACGCCTTCGGCGAAGCGCTTTTTCAGCTCCTGCACACCGGCATGGTAGACGTGGTAGATGGGCGACGACTGGAAGTGGTCGTGCTTGCCCACCAGGGCGGTGAGAAACGCGGACTCCTCTAGCTCCTTCTCCTCCTCGGTCTCCTCCTGATCCAGGGCCGCCGGGTCGGCCTTGGCGTCCATGCTGCGATACTGGTCGAGAAAAGCGCGGTTGTCCTTGCGCGAACGAGAGATAGACAGGCCCTTGGTGACCATGACCAGGGAGCTGATGATGAACATGACCCCGCACAGGGCGATCACCACCCAGCCGTCCACGGTGAGGCTCTGCAGGATGATGACGAAATAATTGGGTCCGCCCTCGGAACCCTTGCTTTCGTCCTGGCCCAGATTGAGCACGGTGAAATCCGGGCTCTGGCTGCGGTATTGCAGCTTGATCCAGTCGGCGCTACGCGCGACTTTGGCCACCTGCACCTCGTCCAGGAAGCCCGCAAATCCGGGCCGCGTGTCGGCGCCGCCGATGAACAGGGCAGGATTCATGGGGACCAGGGCAATGGCTGCGTTGGCCACTGGCATTCCGTCAAGGAACAGTTCCATCCTGTCCTTTGTGACCACCAGCGCCACATGCTGCCACTTGCCAAGGGTCAGATTGACCGCAGGCGTGGTCTGCACCGCCAGGCTGTTGGGGCCCTGGTAGCGGGCTGTCAGCGCGGTGCCGTTGAGGCTCAGGTCGATCATGTTCGGACTGTCCTGGGCCAGCATCAGCAGGCTCGGCTGCTGTTGACCATCGATCTTCACCCAGGCGCTGAAGGTCCAGCCAGTTTCCGGCACGACGGCCAGGGAGGGCGATGCCTTGACATCCATGTGCGTGCTTCCATCGAAGCGCGCGGCCGCGCCGATCCAACCGGCCGGATCGATCACCGCCCGCGATTCCACGGCATTGTTCGCATAGGCCGTGGCGTCCTCGGGCAACGCCGTTCCCTCGGCAAAGTGGAACACCAGGGACTGGTTCACGTCATAGCTGGCCTTCGGGTCCGAACCATCCGCCGTATTGGCGTTGCCGTAGTACATCCACAGGGAATCGGTCGCCATGCCGCCGCGCACCTTGGGAACCTTCACCCACACCAGAGCCATCTCGTTCAGGGCGTCGAGTTTCTCCACATGGTGCTTCAAGGGCGTCTTGTCATCCGCCATGAAGCGCAGATCCTTACCGTTCTCCCCGAGGTCGGCGAAAAACCCGAAGTTCCCGGTATGCAGGCGCATCAGCATGGGAAAGTCGGTCAGCGTCTCCTGAACGTCGCCGCCGGTGGCCGCCGCGTCCACGGTAATCTGTTTTCTGGAAGGCCAGTCGTCGTTCCACCAGGCGAGGGCCGCTTCAGGCAGAAACAGGGCCAGCGACAACAGGACAACAGCGGTCTTCGAATTCATATGCTTGTTAAATCAGGGAAATAAGGATTATTGTGTTACAGCCATGTGGCATCCTGGTTACAGCCACATGACAGGTTTGTGACAACGCGCCGCTTCGGGCTCTTGCCGCGCTCCGCAATCCGAATCTGCGTGCAGGTCCGGGGCATGCCCGTTCGTTGGTTCAAACCTCCACCGGAGCTTTGAACCAACTCACCCACATCCGGGCTTGCCGGCGCGGATATCGCTCATGGTGCAGTCGCCGAAGCCCACCACCTCCACATTGAGTGGTGTCAACTGCCCCGCCTTGGCCATGCCCTGTCCGACGTCATTCTTGTTGTTCTCGGTATTGGAGTTCTGCTGCGCGGCTTGGGCGGCGCCTGCCGCTGCGTTGGCGGCACCCACCGGGACCACCGGCGTGGAAACCGTCGCGGTGGGCACACCGGTCGATACCCCGCTGACGTTGATGTTGCTGGCGCCGATCACCGCGGTGGCGGCAATAGTGACGTTGTTGCCGCCGATGCCAGCCTCGCCCGCATTCACCACGCCCTTGGGGGCCGCCAGGAACACATCGCCCGGCACAACGCCCTCGGAACTGGAAGCGGTGCGGATGCCGCTGCCCGACACCACCGGCGGGAACTCGATCTTCAGGTTGCCCTGACTATCGAAGGTGATGAGCGGCGGCGGCGCCGCGATGGCCGATTTGGCGCCGCGACCGGCGTCGATGTCGCCTTCCGAGGACCAGATGGTGATATCACCGCCATCCATGGCGAACACGCGCGACTGGTTCACCTGGAAATCGCCCTGCAGGTAGGCGTTGATCGCCCCCTCGCGCTGCGCCACGATCCCCAGGTCGCTTGGTTCCTTCTGGCCGCTGAATGCGACGGCGAGACCAGCATTGATCAGGCCGCCCGGCACCAGCATGTTGATGTCGCCGCCATCGATGGTGTGCACCTTGCTGAAGAACAGCTTCAGATCGCCGGCATAGGGCTGACTGTCCGGAAACAGCGCCGCGATGGCGTCATAACCCCGCTGATAACCGGCAGGACCTTGTTTGGCGGCGGCTGTCGCGGAAGCACGCAGCTCGCTGAAGAACACGTTCAGCAGGAAGGACCGCCGCTGCGGTTCGGGCAACGCCTTGAACGCCGCGAGAGACTGCTCGGCATTCAGGGCCCCATCACCACTCTTGCTGCGCATGAACGCGGTGAGCGCCTCCCGGTACTCATTCGAATCCTCCAAGTAACGGGTCGTGAAGGCGTCGAACTGAGGAGGGCTGGACTGGCCAGCGAAGATGGAGATGTCGGCTCCCCGCTCGGCCAGGGCGCTGTTGAAAGTGTTGCCGATGGTGAACAAGCCTTCGGAAGCGCCTAGATCGATGGTACGGCCGGCAAATACCTGCACTTCGCCAGGACCCGCCACCTCGATCTCCCGAGTCAGGTTGACCAGGTTACCCTGGGCATTGCGCGGCGAGGTGAATCGGATGTCGCGTCCCGCCGTGATCTGCGAAATGCCTTCGTCCGCATGCTGGATCTTGAAACTGACGTCCTGCATGTCCTTCCCTGCCTGGATCTGGGCAAACTTAGGCAGCACGAACAGCAGCGGATCAACCGGCTGCAGACTTCCCTGCAGGGCATAGATGCGCACGGGCTGGCTGTCGCCGCTATGCACCGGCGTCTGCGCGTGTACCAGATTGCTATCGCCGAAAGGCTGCAGGCGCTGCGTGGCATCCTCCCAGCTGCGCACCGGGAAACTCATGCTGGGCAGAAGACTCGGATCGGCATCCGACTGGGTGACATTGACGTTGACACCGGTATCGGCGGTCACGATGTTCTGTCCGGCCATCAGGTTCAGCTGGCCCTTGGCCGACGGATACATGACCAGGGAGCACTCGATGGCGATATTGCCCTGCAGTGCCGCGACATCCAGCGATGCCGGATAGACGGACAAGGCATCGAAGCTCGATCCCTGGAAACGGATCTGATCATTGGCCGGCCTGAGGCTGTTGGCGGCATCCACCATCCCGTTGAGGTCGTTCTGGACCCGAACATTGCCGGCGAGGGACGCCACGCTGAGGGCGCTGTCCGCGCCGTAGGTGAAGAACATGCTGCGGCTGGCGTTGTTGAACATCACGGTGGGATTGAACGCCGCGCCCAATTGCACATCCTGACGCGCCTCCAGGGTGAAGCGCGCATCGCCGAGGCCCACCACAGGGCCAAAGGAGTCGCCGCTGCCGACGCCGACCGCTCCGCCCGCGCGTATCCGACCGCTGCCTTTGGCGGTGTAGAAGACGCCGCCCAGCACGTCCCGTCCCGCGTCCACAGACATGGAACCTCCGCCAGCCACGTCCACCACATTGGTGTTGTAGTCGAGGTTGGATGGATTGGCGGGGTTGCTGACCTCGCCGGTCTGCTTGCCGCTGGTGGGGATAACGGCGGACAGATCGACCACGTCGCGGCCGGCATTCACTTCGATATCGCCCCCGCCCAGCGCGCCGATGTTCTGACGGAACACCGAGGCTTGCAAAGGCTGGCCATCGCCATTCACGTCGGCCTCGCCCAGTGCGATGGCCCAGGCGGTCGGCGTCTCGCCCTGATGGGTCGCGTTGCGGCTCCAGTTGCCCGTCCGCAGCAACCAGCCATCGAACAGCTGGCCGGTCTTTGCGCCGACCACGTCGCGTCCGGCACGGATGCTCACGTCGCCGCCATCGATGGGATACTCGCCGTAGAACTCGAAGGCCACGAAACCGTTCTTGAGCGTGCCGTAACGGGCGGCATCGGTGGGACGTCCCGCCGTGTACAGGGTGGCTGTATCACTCTCCAGCCGGAAGTCCTGACCGGCCAAGACGCTGATATCGCCGGTGCCGGTCCGCACCGAGACATTCTCGGCGATGCTGACATCGCCGCCCGCCTGCAGATCGAGATTCCACGAGGGCCCCGCCTGCAGGAGATCCTTGACCGGCATGGCCTGACCGCCGCCCTGCAGGCCGGCCAGGTCGATGCCCTGGGCATCGTAGGCCTTGAAGCCGTCGCTCAGGTCCTGTTGCAGACTCAGATTGCCGCCCGCCTTGAGCGTGAGGGTTCCCACGCGGCCACCGTAACGCCAATCCAGCAGGTCCCATCCGGACTCCGCCAGGGTCAGGTCGCCCGTCGAAACGACTTCGACGCCAGCCAGCAGGGCGCCCGGCGTTCCTAATCGGGCTTCGATCGCCTCCGCGCCGGACATGAAGGCGTCGGTATCGGACTTCCAGCCGGCGATGTCGGCGGCGGAGATGGTCCCGTCATCCTGGTAGCTGCGCACCGCCTCGACGCGCACTGTGCCGGCAGAGGCCAGCGCGCTGTTCAGGTTCCCGGTGATGGCCACGTCGGACCCGGACCGGTCCACCCGCACATCGAGTTGGCCTGCGCTGGCCCCGTCGGCGGCAATATCCAGGCGGGCGCCGGACTCCAGCACCAGGCCGCCCTGGCCATCGCGGTCGGCATCGGTGGCGTCCAGCCGTATGTTGCCACCGCGCCCACTGCCCGTGACCGGATGCGACGCCAGCCTTGCACTGTCCTGCAGGCGCAGTTCGTCCGCCGACCGCAAGGACAGGCGGCCGCCGGTGGCATCCAGGCTGCCTGCAATGCGCATCGCGCCCTGGTCGGTGCTCAGGCTGATCTCGTTGGCCGAGAGCACGGCGCCGGCCGGCAAGGCCATGTCGCCGCCGAGCGCACGCACGGCGATGGACTCGCTGAAGCCGGCTTCGGTCATCCGGCTCGCCCATTCGGACAGGTCACCCTTATTGGCAACCGAGCCAACATCGAGGCTGAGACTGCCGCCCCGCGCGCTGCCCTTGGCATCAATCTGCCCGGCCCAGCGGAATTCCTGGGCAGCCGACACCTTCAGGCTGCCCGCCGAGTCACCTCGCAGATTAAGGCTTGCACCCGCCGCGAGATCCACGGAGCCCGCCTCGGCGGCAAGCTCGATGCGCCCGCCCGGGGCCACCCGCACCTGATCGTTGAACTGCACTTGACGACCGGACACGTCGATACTGGATCCGGCTCCCAGAGTGAGGTCGCCGGTTTTGGCGGTCAGGCTGACGCTGCCCGCGGGCAGGCTGATGATGCCGCCCTGCGTAACGCGGTCGGCGCTGATGGCCAGACTCGCCCCCAGCGCGCCGCTGTCCGCAACGCTACCAGGGACAGCTTTGATGACCAGGCTGTGGCCGCTGGCGTCGAGGGTGGTGTCGGCGCCACGCGTGCCGGTGATCGCGACGGAACTCACGTCGAGATCCGATCCCACGGTGAAACGGCCGGTGCCATCTCCGACGATGTTGCCGGTGGCAGCCAGCGTCGCGCGACTGAATCCCTGGATGGCGAAATCGCCTTTACCCAGATCGACCTGGCCCGCGGAAAGGCTCAAGCTGCCGCTGCCTTGACCGGTGTTGTTGCTGACAACTCCGGCCGTATTCTCCAGCCGGACCGTGTCCGCGTTGACCCGCGCCACCTGCCCCGCGCTGCCCTGGCCGAGCAAGCCGGCACCGCGCAGCACCAGGCTGCCCAGGTCCATGTTCACGTCACCGTAGAAGCTGATATCGCTCCGGCTGCCGAGAATGAGCTCATCCACCTTCAGAGTGGCGAGCTCGTCCGGCGTCAACACCAAACCGGCGCTGGCGGCCGGCGCGGTGCCCAGGCTGATGCGACTGGCGCCGAGAGCAAGACTGCCGCCATCCATGTCGATGCGGCCCTGCAGCTTGGAATCCAGGCTGGCGTCCAGCAACATGGAGCCAGTCGCCGCGAGAGTGGCGTCTGGCAGGATCTCGATGCTGCCCCGGCGGCCGGTTGCCCCCGAACGCGTAACCTCAGCCTGCGCCCCGCTGGATACCCGCACCAGTGCGCCATCTCCCTCGATGCTGATCGGCTCCGCCGCAGACTTGCCCCCAGTCCCGGACGCCGCGACCCGAGCCCCACCCGCCACGCTGACGCGGTCTTTCGCTGCCAGCAGAAGCTCGCTGCCATCGAGGCTGACGCCAGCCCCCACATCGACCCGGTCGGCGCGGGTCTGCAACTGAGTAACGCCATCCGCGCTGGTGCGCACGCCGCCGATCAGCACGCTGCCGACCTGCAGCTTGTTGAGGTCCTCGGCCACCAGAGAAACGGCACCCGCCACCGGCGTGTCACTGCGATTGATGATGGCAATCTGGCCTGCCGCGACGTCCAGTTGTCCGCCCAGCCCTTTCGCTGCCGGCGTGGCCAGGATGGAACCGTCGAGCTTGAGACTGGTGTCCGCCAGGAAACGCATTTCGCCGGCATCACGCGGCAGGCGAGGCGCGTCCACTTCTTGCTCCGCGGCCTTCTGGCTGAAAAACCCGTTGGCGCGATTAATGGAATACTCCGCCCGCAGTTGGACCTGGGCGTTGGACTCCACGGCAAAGGCGCTCCACAGAGGGTCGCGTATGTGGGTGCCGGCAACCGCGCGGTAACCCGCCACGATGGTCGCGCCATCGCCACGCAACTCGCGCATACCCGGCACGGCCTGCGCATTCCCGATCTCAGGAGTGACCAGGAATGCACCCGGCAGCAGTGCGTAATGCGCGGGCAACAGCGCATAGGTGCCCTCGGCCAGCCCCGACCCACCGGCCAGATGAATGCTGTCGCCGACTCTGAGCCCGGAACTGGGCGTCTCCACCGGGTCGAGGGGCGCGAAGCCGCCCCGCAAAGACGGCAGCACGGCGAACTTGGGCTGATAGCTGAAACTGCCGTCCAGATACTTGGGATCATTGGGATCGAGTATGTCCACCGACCCGCCCGGTCCCGGGATGAATTCGAAGGCGGATAGATCCCCGCCGCCGGAGGTATCGACGGTGGCGCCGGAGGCGATGTTGATCTCGGCGGCGTCGAGATTGAGCTTCTTGGCGGGCGGCGCCGTGTAGACGAGGTTCTGTGAGCCCAACGGGTAGATCCAGTCCAGTCCGCCCTGGGTGCGGCCGAAGGGCGTCAGGGGGGCCGAAGCGGCATTGGATGTCAAACTGCCGGGGCCCATTTCCAGGCTCTTGGCCGCAACCAGGTTCAGCTCGCCCAGAGGGGCGCGCAGCGTTCCATTCTGGACGATGCTGGCCGCCTCGAAACTCAGCTTGCCCCCCGCGGCAAGCACCATTTTGGCGCCCCCGTCGCCGGGGCGCACCTCGAAACGGCCTTCGCTGCCCGTGAGTGCGACCCGGTATTCGGACAAGGTGCTGGGATAGACCTGATCGGCGGTCAGGGTAAGGTCCGCCGCCGTGGTCAGCTCGCCCTTGAAATCCCTCTGCTGAGGGCTGGGGCGTATGCCCACCAAGCGGATATCGCCACTGCTGGACAAATCCACCTTGCCGAAACCGTCCAAGCGCTCCGCCCCCACCAGATCAACCTGCGTGGCCTGTACCGACAGGCTGGCGGTTCCGGCCACCGGCGCCACAGCATTTTCCCGCACCTGGGTGGACCCCAGGGCGACGTAGGCTGCGTTCACACTGAATTGCCCGTCGGCACCGCCTTCGCCTGGCTTAAAGGCAAGGACCGGCGCGTCCAGTTCCACCGAACGGGCGGCGCTGAGATCGTTGCTGCCCTGGACATCGATGCGGTCGGGCGACTTCAGCTTGAGCGATGCGAATCCACCGTCGGCCTGCCAGCCGGCGTCAAACAGGGCGCGGCCGTGCTGGTCGGCGGCGATGGAGCTGCCCGGCTCGCGCCCGCTGAGCAATTGTGGCGCGGCACTGACTTCAATGACGCTGGGAACGCTGGGGAAGGGCTTTTGCGCGGCGCTCAACTCGGCGGGCTCGGCGCGGGTGAAGGGATTGATCTCAAAAACCAGCTCGCCACCGCTGGCACCCGACCCGCCACCGGAGCGGCCGAGCAGGTCGCTGCCCATCTGGATGCCCTCGGCGGCGCGCAGCTCGATGCGCCCAGCATCGGAAGCGATGCGCTGCCGCTCCGAGCCGAAACGTCCTGACGCATCCACGGTCGCGACATCCAGTTCACCGGCCGTCCCGGACACATCGAAGACCGATCCGCGCTCGGCGATCACGAAGCCGCGATCGGCGTGCAGGGTGATATTCCCGCCGTCCTTGATCTCGCCGCTGAGCTGGTTCTTGGCGTCGGGAAACACCGCGGCGGCGCCGCGCGCCGTGAGCCGCGCCGAAGACCCCAGCCAGATGCCCTGGTTGTCGAGAAACGCCAGGTCGGTGCCGGCCGGCGGCGTGACGGTGAGGTCGATTCGGCCGGCCGGTGCGTCGAGGGTGCCGTCCATGAAGATACTGGAATCGGAGCTCAACCCCAGCTTGCCGCCGGCGTCCGTGCGCAGGGTGGCCCCGGCTCCGACGCGCACCCCGGCATCGGCTGGACCCTGCCCCGCGCTTTGCGCCAGCACCAGGTCCAGTTCACCCGCGGGGCGGACGAATTCGGGCAAGAGGGTGATGTCACTGAATCCTTCGAGACTGCGGCCACTGGGCCGATTCACCGCCGCTGCCTCGTCGATGCGCCGGTTTTCTACGGCAAGATTCACCGTGATGCCCGGTTCCACGCCGACGCCGTTCTTGTTCGACGCGATCCGATAGCGTGAAAAGCCTCCGCGCTGGAAGAACTCGGGGGCCAGCACCAAGGGCCGCAAGGGGTCGCCCTCCACCGGGGCGGGCGCGCCGCTGCCGATGCTCACTGCATTGGCGGTCAGGCTCAGAGCGCCTGATTGGCCTCCCGGCAGTGCGTAGCCGCGCAGTTCGCCATCCACGCTCAGATTGGAACCATTGATGTCCGCGGCCTCGAGGGCAATCGAGCCGGCGTTCCCAGCCTGGATCTCACCGCTATCGCGCCGCCTTCCGCCGCCACTGACATCGATCCGGCTGCCGGCTTCCACCGCCACATTGCCCTGAGCGCTGAGGCTCACGTCACCGCCGTCGATCCAGGCCGGCCCCAGCACCGTGTCGAAGCGGCCGCCCGGACGCTCGTTGACCCAGTTGCCGCTGGCATCGATGGCTGAACCTGCCGCCAGTTTGATTTCCCCGGACAACTGGCCGCGAGTCGTGCTGCTCAGTTCCGTCTTCAGGTTGACATTGCCGTTGGGCACGTCGATCCTGCCATTCACCAGGACTTCACCGCCCTGCAGGGAGAGGCTGCCGCCATCGGCGACGGAAACCTGGGCGCCTGAGCGGATCTCGACGTGGCCATTGGTCTTCAGGGACGCCTGCATGATGCCCGCATCGCGCAGGCGGCTGCCGGTCAAGACCAGCGGTGCCGGCTGCGCGGCATTATCGGGGTTGGAGGGCATGGGATCTTCGGGTCCCAATTCCGCGATCAGGGCCTGGGCCTGGAAGATCAAGCTCTGGACACTGTTGGGAGTACGCGCCAGGTCTACGTTCAATTCACCGCCCACGGCACGTTGCGCCGGCTCGCGCTGGTTGAGACCGTTGATCGCCTGGGCGCGCAGGTCGCCATCCATGACCGTCGCATTGGCGCGCAGGTCGAACACGCCGGCATCGCGCCCTTCCACGTAGCCTTTTTCGAAACGACCCATCTCGGTCAAGCCGATCATTTTCCACTTGCGCACCTGATTCCAGCGCGGATAGACCTTAGTAATGTCGCCCAAGATGCCGTCATACAAGCGGTTGGGATCCGCGTCGCCAATGTCGATGACTTCGCCCTGGGACAGCAACTGGGTGGTATTGATATAGCCATCCCGGTAGGCCACCGAGCCTCCGGAAAAGTCCACCACCGAGCCCTGCTTGAGGATCGCATCCCCCTCCGACAGCATTTCCAGGTGCCCGCCCTGGGTACTGCGCTCCGCGACCGTACGGGCGACACGTTCCCTGGCCCCGCTGATATCCGCGATGGGCGTGCCCTTGCGCAGGTCGACTTTCACCGTCTTGGCGTAGAGCACACCATCCCGTTGCAAAGGCGAATCGCGCAGTTCGTTGCTGCGCAGCTCGATCTCGGCGACGTTGCGCTCCATGGGCAGGCTGACGTCCCGCACCCCGGCCACGTCGATGGTGGCGCCTTTCTCCACAAATATGCGGCTGGAATTGTTGGCGCTGGGCAAGCCCGGCTGGTCGGGTGCCTGGGTCGCGGTGATGCTGACCTCGCCGGACGGAGCCCGCAGGGTCGAGCCCTCCTGCATCAAGACGGTATGCCCCATGACCTCGATGCGCGAGGGGTCCTGGGTCTGGCTGTCCACCGCGGTGCGCTGGTCCTTGAGATCCGGCGTGGCCTCGGTCAGGCTGCCGCTGCCCAGGGTCACGCGCGCATCGCGGCCCAGGCCGTCCCCCAGATCGGCCTGCCGTGTCGTCTGCTTGGGCTGCAGCAGCCAGCGGTCGCCTTCGCGCCGGGTCGTGGCCCCTTCCCTTGCCAGGAGGCGCACCGATCCGTTCACCTGCACGGCCGTGGTGGCGGAAGCCCGTCCGCTCTGATTCACGGCAAACCCCATGAGGCTGACATTGCCACGTTCCGCCACCAGCTTGCCGAAATTGCTCACGTCGCCGCCGGTGCCCACCTCCACCACCAAGCCACGCAGCTTGGCGTCGCTGCCTGCCTCTTGCAGATAGACCTTGTCGGATGCGGCCACCATGATGATCTGGCCGTCCGGCGCGCTGATCTCGCCACGGTTCTCAACCGAGGGCGCCGCCAGAATCACGCGCCCGTTCTTGTCCGCGGCCAGGGAAGCGCCCTCCTCCACCTGAACCTTGATCTTCTGCCGCTGGCCGCTGGCGTCGAGCACGTACTGTCCGGACGCGTCCCGCAGATAGACCTCGCCCGTGCCGGTCAGCGCCGGCCGGCCATCCTGATCGACGACCTTGGTGATGCCGCGGTTGAAGGTGTCATCGGAGATATTCAAAGTGGACGCAACCAGGGTATTGGCATTGATCCGGGAATCCTTGCCGAACACGAAGCCGTTCTGGTTGATCAGATAGATCTGGCCGTTCGCACTCACCGAGCCGAGAATCTTGCTCGGGTCGTTCTGGGCGATGCGGTTCAGCGCGATGGATGCCGCCGAGGGCTGGTCGAAACGCACCGAGGCATCCTTGCTGACGTTGAATTTCTGCCAGTTGAGGATGGCGCGGTCAGTATGTTGCTTCACCGTCATATTGGCGCCGTTGACCACATGATCGGCGCGCCCCAAGGTGGCGAACACGGTCTGCGGTACAGGCAGTTCGGCCGCCTGCGCCCCCATGCCGGCCAGCGCGGCGCTCGTGAGCGCCCAGCGGACGGCGGCCGCGAGAGGACGAAGACGCAAACCTTGCAGTTCCGTGCGGTAGGGCTTCCCTGCAGTGTCGGCGATGGCGAATTTTTTCATGGCAAAGCGGCTTTTATCGGGTCGGTCGAACAGGCTGTGGCGCAACTGCTTTAAGGCGCTTGATGGGGCTGGCGGCTTCTTCTGATGGCGGATGCTCAGAACTCGTACGCCACGCGGAAATCCAGACGGTTCTCCCCTACCCGAACCTGGTCCGTGGGCGAGAAGGGATAGGCCCAGTAGAATTCGCCCTGCAGATGACGCCAGATCTGCGTGTGCAGCCCAAGGCCGGCGCTGGCGATGTGGTATTCGCTGGGGGTGCCGGGCAGTGCATCGTCGACCCAGAGTTGCGCGCCGTCGGTGAACGCCATGAAGCGCAGTTCATCCAGCCATTCCCATCCGGCCAGTTCGCCGATATTGGGACTGTAGAACTCCAGATTGCCGTTCACGCCGTCATCGCCCAGCAGTTCCACTTCGTGATAACCGCGCACGCTGAGCATGCCGCCGGCGGAAAACTGCTCGTTGCTGATCAATGGGGAGTCGGCCACCTGCCCCGCCAACTTGGCGACCAGGCGCAGGTCATAGGGCAGGTTCTGCTGGTGCTTGATGTCCCCGCCAAAGTAGAGATAGTTGGACTTGGCGCCGAAGCGCTTGTCCTCGAATTCCTGCTGGTTGTTGCCCAGGCCGCGGATGGAGAAATTAACTTCGGCGTTGAACTGGGTGTAGGAACCCTCACCATACAGCGCGGTCCCGCTGTATCCCAGGCTGAAGGGCGAATAGCTGATGGGCGTGTTCTGCGTGTCGGCGCCCTGCAGCACCACCGACTGTCCGAAATCCTTGTAGTCCCAGCCCAGGCTCAGGCTGTGCATATAGCCTTCGAAGACGGGCAACGGTTTGATCATGCGCGCGCCGAAGATGTTGCCGTTACCGATCACCGTCAGGGCGCCCGCCGCAGCGACATCGCTGGAAGAGTCCAGACCGACGCCGTAAAAGGCCAGCTTGGCATCCAGGAAATCCAGCGGCATCACATAGGTGCCGGCCCACACCTCCACATCCTTGTCATTTTCCGGCGAGACCTGATACTGCAAGGATGCGCTGTGCAGACGCTGCCACAGATTGTCGTAGCGCATCTGGGCGATCAGCCGAAGGCGCGAGGTATTCACGCTGTTGCGGGCATTGAGTTCAAGGCTGCCGTGCAAGGGCAACTGGTCCTCCACCTGCAGGTCCACCTCCACCGTGCCGGGCGTGCTGCCGGCGCGCATCACCGGGGTGATCTTGCGGTCGCCGCTTTCCTTCGACAGCTTGGCCAACTGATCTTGGGCCTTGGGGACATTGAGGACCTGGCCTTCGGCCAGGGCCGGCACTTTTTCCTTGATGCGGCCGAGAGAGAAGTAGCGCGAGCCACTTACCTTGAGACGGTCCACCTTGCTTTCCACGACCCGCAGGATGACGACGCCGCCGTCCACGTCCTGCTCCGGAATATCCACCAGGGCGGAGGCGTAACCCGCCTCGTGGTAGAGGTTTTCCAGCGCGGCACGTGCCTTCTCCACATCGTCGATGCCCTTGCCGGGCCCCAGGAAGGGATACACGGTCTTCTCGATCCGCACGGAATCGAGCACGGTGTTGTTCTCCACCTGGTATTCCATGACATCGAAGCGCGGCGCACTCTCCTGAGCGGCTGCGGGCTGTTCGGGGGAAGCCGCGGCGACCTCCTCTGCCCGGATCGACCCGTCGGCGAAAGAAAGGGACAAAGCTACATACAGCGCGCGCTTGGCGCTTGTCGCATTCAACATGAGCGATTACGTGAGCCCCTGGGCGATCAGGCGTAGCCGGCGAGCATCCCTGAGCGCGTTTTGACACCTGGCATGTGCAGGCCGTGCAGAGGCGAATTCGACAAAATGCAAAAACTGCAACTCCGTGCAGTTCCTCGAATCGGGGCAACGCCCCGGCGGTTGCGCCGCCGGGACTGCCAGGTTCAGTTACAGACTGTTGGCCTTCTTGTCGTCGACTACCGGGATGCGGCAGTTGTTCAGCGACAATCCACCCGGCGCGTGCGAGTACGGCGTGACCGGGTTGTTGGCGTCGAACTTGCCGTCAGTGGGCACGTCGAAGCCATTGGCGCTCACCGCCAGATAGCCGCCATTGCCGAAGGGATGCACGAAGGAGGCGTTGTTGGCGGCGATGATGCTCGGCTTACCCGCGTCGCTCGCAATCTTTTCGATGATCTTGAGGGTGTCGCCGGTCGGGCCGTTGAAGCCCGTCTTGCGCCACTGATAGGTGACCTCGGCGAAGTCGAAGTAGCGGCCGGCAAAGGCGTTCTCCAGGGTGGGCGCCTGGCCGTCGATCTTGACGAAGCGGTAATTGCGCGAGGCGTCGGCGTTGCGCTCGGTGCTCTGGATACCGATGGCCCAGGCTTTCACGCCGCCGGCGTTCTGGGTCGAGTCGTTGGACCCGTCATTGAAGTCCTTTAGGCAGTTATCCATGTCGCCGGAGCCCGAGTTCAGAACCACCACCGGACCGCTGGACGGATTGCTGGCAGACGACGGGGTCAGCGCCGAATCGGTGCACGGGTAGTTCAGGAACTTGGCGTTGAACTGGGCCTGAGTGCCGGAACCGTTCACCCGGCGGCACAGGTAGACCTTGTCGTCCGTGGTATCGCCGGATACGGCGTAATCGGTCAGCGGCTTGGACGCACCACCGCTGGTGATCACCTTGATTTCGCTCCACTTGCCAATGTTCCCGGTGAACAGGCTGGCGACCATTTGCCGGCTCAGGCTGGGCATGCACGCCGCGGTGTCCTGGCCTGCGCAACCGGCCGTCAGGGTACCGGCTTCGATCTGGGCGCGCTGCAATGCGTCACGCAGGGCCTTGGTCACCGGGGTATTGAACACCAGCGCGCCGCCGCTGCGCACTTCCAGGCGCTCCGATACCTTGGCCGCACTGACGTCGTCGGAACCGGCCGGGGTGTTCTGCCCCACGAACATCTCAGGGTTGACATCGGAAACACCCATGTCGGACACCTTCTTGACCAGGCTTCCCGCCCCCGAGATGCTGCAGCCGTAGTTGTTGGCGCTGGTCTGGGTGCAGTTGCCGTTGTTGATGACCATGGCATCGATTTCCTGCTCGTCGACGACCGGGTTGACACCCTGGGCGGACCCGCCGGCCGCGCGCTTGTGGAACAACACCTTGGGATTGCTGGCGGACAGCCCTGTCACCTTGCTGGAATCCAGCGTGCAGAAGTAGGCCGTATGGGCCGAGCCGGGGTTGGACGGGTTCGATGTGTCCTTGTAGGTGTCCAAGCTGCCCGCGACACACAGTTCGCCGAACAACTGGCCGATGTTCTTGTCCTGGGCGGTGGCGCCGGAGGCAAAGATCTCGATGTCGGGTACATCGGTGGGCGGCAGAGCCTGCGCGGCACCGGAAGCCAGGACAGTACCCGCAGCCAGGGCCGCGGTGATGTGATTCAGTTTCATGAACTTTCTCCGATCTTTCGTGATGAGTCGCTAATGTTGTGCAAAGCCTGGCCGCCGCGCCCCCGTATCGGAGCGCGCAGCGGAAAGAGATGTTTAATTGCTCACCTTGACATTGCTGACGGTGAAGCAGATGGCCGCCTCCTTCTTGGAGGGTTTCACGCAGCCCTGGATCGCGCCGTTATCGGTGACGTGGCTCTTCTTGGGCTTCCATTTGAAACTGCCCTTGCCGTACTTGGCCTTGCCGATGGACTTGAATGCGCCGCCGCTCTTGGAGAATTTGAAGGTAACGACCTTGTTCTTCTTCACTTTGCTCAGATCGGGCGTCCAGGTAATGACCTGAGCCTTCTTCACTTGCCATTGCGTCGGACTGTTGAGGTCCAAGGCGGTGGGCGTGGGCGTCGGCGTGGGGCTGGCGGTCGGACTCGGCGTGGGCGTCGGCGTGACACCGCCATTTCCGGTAAAGGTCAGGGTGCCATTGGCGGCCAGGTTCCATACGCCCAGCTTCTGGACTTTCGCGCCGGAAGCGTCGCCCGTGGCGTTGTTGACGAAATAGAACTCCAGGTCGGCTCCGATGCTGCCCTGGGTGTTGCCGCGCACTGAACCACCAATGTTCGAACTCCAGGCGCCGTTGCCGTGGTAACCGTTGTCGCCCGGCTGATAGACACCGGACAGGTTCTCAGCCGCCTGGCCCGCCGAATTGTCGAAAGGCGACGGATTCAGCGCGACCACATAGGACTGGATCTTCTGCATCGTGTTGTCCACGAAGTTGAAGCCTGCGTTGAAGATCGAGTCCCCCTGACTGGAGGTGGCCAGATAGCCCCAGGTGCTGATGTTGCTGCTGTCGGGCAGAAGCGGGGTCAGGGCCGCCACGTTGTAGACCAGGGTTTCCTTGCCTTGGAATGCGGCAAAGTTCGGGTCGGAACCCAGGTCGAACAGCACGCTCGCCGGGTTGCTTACAAAGTCACCCATGGAGAGCCCCAGGTCCTTGTAATACGACTTGTTGGCGGCGGAGTCGTAGACCGAAATGAACAGTTCGCCCGGTTCCTCGAACTTGCCGTCATTGATCAATGCATAGACCGGGCTGGCCCCGAGCAGGGACGCGCCCAGCATGATCGCAGTAAGATTTTTCATGGTGTTGTGAGCCTGATGGTGGAGAATTCTTTTCTGCCGCCCCGTAACCAGGGCCTGGGACAGCTTTCAATTCATGGTCAGTGTTTGCGCAGTCGGCACAGCCGCAATGAACTCGGGACACCCAGGGGCACCGTACGCCGCCTCGTTGTGCGCCGTGCGGTGGCCGACAGTTCCGGCCCAGCCTTGCGTGTGAGGAGCACTATAGGGAGTCTCTGTTACGAACCGGTTACGGCTTTATGACAGTTTTGCGTACGTCGGGGATATGGGATCTAGGCTGCTTCGCACCCGTTACCGTGTCGAAGAGCCGTCGCCGACGTCTTCGCCCAAGGGGGTTGATCGATTTAGGAGACGGAAAGAGCCGGACAGGGTCTGGGCCTGCGGGGTAGCGCAGAGCGTGGCGTCCGAAGCGGGAAGGACCGGGGATTTCCGATGGGCCTTGAGGGTGCCAATGGATCTGGCAAACCGCCTGTCGTTCGCAGAAGGCGATTGCACGGAATGTCAGAAGACTAGTTCACGGCGACAAGCAATGTTCATGAAGTTGTTTGGCTGAGGAGGTAGCCGAGGCATTCGGTGACTTCACGTACCGCGATCTCAGATCTTCGGCGATTGCTGCCGGACTGATTCAGTTTCCGCTCCGCGCGAGCATCACCTATCCGGCACGCTTTAGCGATAGCTCTTCGATCAGGCGATCCAGATCAACCGTATCCACAGGCTTTACTAGGTAGCGGTCAAAACCGGCTTCATCGGCCTTTTGTCTGTCAGGATCGCTATCCCAGCCCGTGAGAGCAGCGATAAAGAGGTCTCGGCCCCAGGGCTGCTGACGAATCTGCCGACAGGCGTCATAGCCATTCAGGTTCGGCATCCCGATATCCATGAGGATTAGCTCGGGATGGAAAGATTCCGCGAGCTTGACCGCCTCCAATCCATCACAGGCGATCGCAATCTGATGTCCGAGGGTCGCGAAGTGCATTGTCAGGGTTGTCGTTACTAAGACATTGTCATCGCAGATCAGTATCCGCCGCGGGTCCGGCCGTGTGGACTCGAGGTCTTGGTCGTTCTGATGCTCTGGAACCGCCGAACGCGGCGGCTCACACGGTAAGCAAACGATAAACTCACTGCCTTTGCCGCCGCCCTCGCTGCGTGCTTCAACTGTGCCGTCGTGGAGTGTGATCAGGTCCTTGACCAGACTGAGTCCGATACCCAAGCCTCCATGTTCTTTTTCCAACGAGCCATCCACCTGAGTGAACCTGTCAAAGATGTGGGTCAGCATGGCAGCGGGGATACCAATACCGTTGTCCAGCACCCTGACCACTACGGTGTCGCTGCGCTGTTCTGCGGTGACAGTGATTTGTCCGCCGCGGGGCGTAAACTTGGCAGCGTTGTTGAGCAAGTTGGCGAACGCCTGTCCAAGCCGCGTAAGATCGGCATTCAGCCTGATCGACGTTTCGGGGAGATTGATCTGCAGCGTGAGACCGGCCTCTTTGATAAAGGGGAGGCTTAAGTCCACGGCTCGCTGGATAACGGTCGCGAGGTCGACGGCTGTTACCTGCAAGTGGATCTTGCCGGTTGTGATCCGGCTGATATCCAGCAAATCGTCAACCAATCGGATTAGGTGCGACAGGCTGGTATCGAAGATGTCCAGGATGCGCGCTACTGTTTTCGGATCGCCCTTTGCTAGCCGCAACACGCCTACGCCGATTTTGATTGGGGCCAAGGGGTTGCGCAGTTCGTGGGACAAGGTGGCAAGGAATTCGTCCTTGCGCCGATCAGCGTCGCGAAGCGCTGCTTCCTGGCGGTGGCGCTCGGTGACGTCCCGGAACAGCCCGGCGAGCAAAGGCTGGCCGGTGGTCTCCATAAACGCCGGGACGATGGATACCAGCCGTTCGGTGCCATCTTTGCGCAGGATTCGGATGTCATCCAGTTGGCGGCTCTTGCCGCGGGCGAAACTATCGAACTCCTGGATGACGTATGGCAACTGCTCAGCCGGATGGATGTCCGCGACCCCGAGGGACAGCAATTCCTCCTGGCTGTAGCCCAGCAGCGCGCACATGGCCGGATTGGCCGCGACGAAGCGCCGGCTCTGCTTCTCCGCCAGAAGGATACCATCCTGGGCACTTTCGAACAGGGTGCGGAAGCGCACCTCGCTTTCGATCAAGCGACGTTCTGTTTCCTTAATTTCCGTGATATCAATGCCCAATCCGCCGACATAGCGCTTTCCGGAGGGATCGGAGAACGAAAACTTGCTGCTGCGCCACCAGGAAATCGTCCCGTCGGAACTGCAAGCTTTCTCTACCATCTCGAGACTCTCGCCAGACTCAAGCACGGCCTGATCATTTTTCCGGAATTGCTCAGCCACCTCGACCGGCCAGATATCAAAGTCAGTCTTGCCTATCCAGTCTTCTTGGCGAATCCCAAAACGCTTTGCAAAATTCGGACTGAGAAAGACGTGCCGTCCCATTTCATCCTTGAGCCAGGCAACCGTGGAACTATGCTGCAAGAAGGCGTTAAGCCGCTGCTCGCTCTCCCTGATCTTTTCAGTAGCCTGGACACGGTCCGTAATGTCCTGCACGGTCCCTATAGCACTCAGCAACTGCCCTGCGTCATCGAAGGTCAGTTTTGCCATTGCCCGAATCCAAACGATTTGGCCTCGCACCACAATCCGGTAGGTCATATCGTATGGCGCACCTTGCAGCGCGGCACGCCAAGCTGTCTCGACCGCGCCCTGGTCGTCCGGATGAACCCGCGCGAACCATTCAGCAAATGTCGTCACACCATTGACGTCGAGATCGAAAAGCCGTGCCGTCTCTTTGGAGCAGGTAAACGTTTCGGTATCATGGCCCATCGCGAAACTGCCGATCCGCCCCACGGCCTGCGCCATTTGAAGCGTTTGCTCGCTTTGCTGGAGCGCAATTTCAGCCTCCTTTCGCTCGCTAATATCTCTTCCAACAATTTGGATTTCCGAGAGAGATCCGGCCTGATCAAAAGTAGCGTGACTGGCAAATTGCCCCCAGCGTAACTCGCCATTCGCGGCGATCACGCAATTTTCAATCGTCACGTCGGGGTTTTCAGGCGATAACCTGGACAGCATTTCATTGATCCAGGGCAAATCGTCCTTAAATGCCAATGACCGCCAACTATGTCCTACCAGCGGTTCCCCGGTCGTTCCAAAAAAACGGCGGAAGGCTTCGTTAACGTAGACAATTGTGCCGTCCGCTTTGAACCGGCCGATGAATTCGCTCTGAGCCTCCAGCACCCTGGAATAGCGTCTTTCAACAGTCTGCAGTGCATCGAATAGATGCCGATACTGACCAACAAATAAACCGGTCATTCCGGATGCAGCGAGAAAAATGGCACAGGCAATTCCGTCATCAGCATCAAGCAACCACTGAAAATACGGTGGAACAAAGCAATAAAGGCTGGCGATTGCGCTTAAAGCCGTGACGACTGCGCCCGGACCGGAACCGCAAAGAAGGAATGCAATGGCTATAGGCGGGTAAAAGAAGAAGAAGCTGTAACCTGCGTCGTAGGGCAGGATTGTTAACCGCAGGAGAAGGGCAATGAGCAAGATGGCGAGGGCCGCTGCAAGCCTCGCGGCGAACGGACTTGACCAGCAAGCGTTAATCGATTTCATGTCCCCAACCTTTTTTATTGTTATTATGGTCCGCGTTTCCCAATAGTCCCGCTATAAATGGTGATGCTTGATCACTTTCTCGGCATTATCGCGAGCGACTGACGGGGAAAGGTAACCAAGTCTCCTCCGTCGACTGATTTTCGTATCGGGCGGTAGAACTATCCGCCAGATAGGAGTTTCATTCCGTACTGCCTCAGTTTTCCTTTGGGTGATACATGCCGGTATAGGGTCTGCCGGGTAATCCCCAATTCCTGACATAGCTTCCCGACTTGCGTTTCCGGTTGCCCCATCGCGGCCATGGCCAATTTCAGCTTGGCTGCGGTCATCTTGAAGGGCGCGCCCCCTTTGCGACCCCGTGCACGGGCGGAGGCCAGACCCGCGCGCGTCCGCTCCGAAATCAATTCACGCTCGAATTCAGCGAGGGCAGCAAAAATGCCGAACACCAGTTTACCTGCGGCCGTTGTGGTATCGATCGCCGCACCATGACCAGTCAATACCTTGAGTCCGACGCATCGGGCTTCCAGGTCATGCACGATGTTGACCAGGTGCCGCAGGTCACGGCCGAGCCGGTCCAGTTTCCAGACCACCAGCGTATCGTCTGCACGAAGCGCTTTTAGCGCCGCCGTCAAACCGGGGCGGTCGTCACGACGACCCGAGGCCTGATCTTGATAGACATGTGCCGGTTCGACACCGGCCACCTGCAAGGCATCACGCTGCAAGTCGAACACCTGGGAGCCATCGGACTTCGAGACACGCATGTAGCCAATCAGCATGTTTCACCTGTCACATAGACGGTCGTTTATGTGACAGTCTGCGTGACAAAGAGCCGGCCGTCAAAAACTGTCACTTAACCGGTAATTTAATGAATGTTCTACAAACGTTCATTTTAGTTGGATATGTGACTATCATTTGAGTGGAGTCCAATTTCTGACCCAGATCGTCAAGACCTTTTCAAGCGTTGCAAGGTTGCTCCACCCAAGAGTCGCCAGCCGCAATAGTGAGTCGGCTGACTCGGGGCGTTACCGATCAAGCCACGGCTTCATCGATCGCCTTAGGCATCGGTTGCCAAGAGCGGATCGATTTCCGATTCCGCTCATCCTTTGAGAGGCAATTGGCGAACTCGGTTTGCGGCTGTGGCGAGAACAGCTCTGCCTGCTCTCCGGATGGGTTCATGGCTTTAGATTCGATGCATAGACGAGATTGGTGAAGACGACTTCTGATACTTCGGTGTCTGGAGTCGCCTGCACAACAGGCGCTAAACCCAGTCAGATGGTGCAGTCGTCTTCTGAAAATGACAATTTAGGGCAAGAGCAGGCAGTCCCCTGGGTTCTGTTGACACAGATGGGAAGCTTCCAGAGGCTTGGTTGAGTTTACAACTAGCGAATCGGCTGAAGATCAGCGGCGCGGTGTGCCGGATACGAACCCTATCGTGGCAGCACAGAGGCGCGGTCGTGTTTCCCTTAATTAGGAATGCCGAGCCGGTTTGGCCGCCGTCGTGCGGGTTGTTCGCAGGGCTGGCCTTCGCGTGTGGCGCCAAAGGCACGGTTTCGATTTAGACGACAGTCAAGGAATTGAACCTTCGTACCCTAATTTGGCGCTTCGGCCTCCATGCCGGATAGGATAATACGGGACTAAAGCAGCGACGCCGTGCGTTGCAGCAGCCAGTAAGCGCCCAGTGAGCCAATGAAGTAGGCTGAAGCCAGCCTTGAGGCTTGCGGCAGCCGCAAGGTCAATGAATTCACGGAGAGCCGAGCCGCGACTATCGCCGCGACCCAGAGGATTTGGCCGGCTTCGATACCCAGGTTGAAAGCGCATAGCGCCATCGGTATCTCGTGTTCGGGAAGCCCTACTTGGGCGAGCGCGCCGGCAAAACCGAAGCCGTGCAGCAGCCCGAAGCTGAACGCCATGACCCAGGGAAACCGCTGCATCCAGGTCTGTGCATCCGGCCTGATCCGGGTCAGTTCTACGGCAACCGCGACGATGGTGAATGCAATCAGCGCTTCCACCGGTTGCGGCGGTACCCTCACCAATCCAAGCACTGCCAGCGACAATGTCACGCTGTGCCCTGCCGTGAAAGCCGTGATCGTCCACAGCAAGCGGCTCCATTCGGCTATGAGCAAGACCAGGCCCAGGACGAAGAGCAGGTGGTCCGGGCCACTCAGGATATGTTCGAATCCCAGGCCCAGGTAATCGCGGAACACATCCAGGCTTGTCGTTCGCTCCGGAATCCGGAACCTGGGCTCATCCCCTTTCAAAACCTGCTGAATCAGCCGCCCATCCGCCAGGTGGATGCGAAGCAGCGCGTCGGTCTGGCTCTCGCGCAGACCCTCGACCCCAACCGAACTGCCTACGAGCGCCTGCGCGGAGCAGGACGCACGCCAGCGGGCGCTTATCTGCGTGCCGGACCGGCTTGTTAGCGGGTCCGAATCCGCCTTGCACTGGTCCGGCAGCACCGGCTGCAATGGCGAATCGCTGCTTTGTGCCGCCGGCAGCCGCCACAACACGTCCAGTTGTCCCGATGCCGATTCCCGGATTTCCAGCAGCGCGGGATCGAGCGGGTGTGCGGAAACTGTCGGCCATGCGGACAGAGCCCACACAATCCCTGCCAGGACAAGCTTCCCCAGCGCCTTCATCAAGGGCTCGCCGCCAGTGTGGCTGGCTTGGAAAGCGCTGTAACACCGTCGACGTGAATCTCGTACAACCCTCGCAAGCGCTCCATGCCTTTGGCGAGTTGCGACTCTGCCCGCTCCTGGCGCACGCCCTCGATCACTTGCGGCCGGACCGACGCCAGTGCTGGCAAGCGCGGCGCCGTGCGCGCTTCCACCCAGACCAGGTGCAGTCCATAGGGCGATTCGATGGCTTGCGACCACTGCTGCGGCGGCAACGTGAACACCTGTTCGGCAAAGGGCTTGCCGAAGCGGGCTATGAGGCGGCTTTTGGACCAGGCGCGCAGATTCAAACCGAGCAGGAAGGGATCCGACAACCCGCTGGCCGCCGCGGGCAAAAGTTTCGCGATACGATTGCGCAGCGCTTTCGCATCCTGTCGCATCCGGGTTCCGCGTTGATTCTCGCTGAGAAACACGTGATGGAAGCTGAGTTCCTCCGGCAGTTCGAAGCGCTCGCGGTGCCGGTCCAGATACTGTTGCAGTTCCGCTTCCGAGATAGGCGGCGTCCCAGGGGCCTGGGCCAGAACAATGCGCATTTTTTCGATTAGAAGCCGGCGAATCACGGCATCGTCATCGAGCCCCAACTGCCGCGCTTCCCGCTCCAGTTCGTCCGGCTTGCTGGCAGGACGTTGGCCCACCAGGCGCATCTTCTCGATGAGCCGGCGTCGCACGCTGGGATCGCCGTAGTCCAGGGCGAGCAATTTTGCTTCCCGGTAGAGAATCTCCTCGTCCACGCTCTGGGAAATCAAGGCCGAGAGTTCCTGGGCACTGGGCGGCCTCCCCCAGCGGCGCGAGAAATCAGCCTGCATGGCGGCCATCCGCGATGCCGTGACCGCGACGGGTTCGCGCACCGGCGCAGCCGGCTCCTGCGCGGGAAACGTCCACAGTGATCGGATGGCGAGAAGAGCCGCTCCGATCAGCAGGAAGTGCAGCAGCGGGTGGCGCAGCCAGGGGGGGATCATCAGATGTTCAAGCACACCGCGCACGAAGGTCAGCCGGCGGACTGTTGGACATCAGCGGCCCGCCAGTGATGGAGCAGTGGGCGCCACCGGCCCGGAAAGTGAGGCTGAGGCGGGCCGGTACCAGATGGGCGAAGTCCAAGCCCGCTGTTGCACGGTCTTGGGCACGACGCCACTGCAGCACTGGGTGTATTCGTATTCCTCGTAGCTGGGAGGAAGCGTGCAGACACCGCCCCCGCACTGATCGTTGCTGTTGCAGCCACGGCCGTTGAACTTGCGCTTCTCGCTGCGGCAGGTGCCCATCGGCTTGTTGCAATTGACGCCTCGCGCATTGCAGTATTGCTGAGTCCACCGGCAACTGGACGTCTCCAGCACGCGCGCGTAGTAAAAGGCATGCTGCTGCGGGTCGAACGACGGATCGGTCCAGACCGTGCAGAGTTCCTGGTTGCCTTTCACGATGGGCTTGCAGGTTCGCAGGTTGACCTGATTTTCCGGAGCCTTGCTGCTGGCTTTGCCGGCCACATCGAACACCTGCTCGTGGGTCTGCCCGCTTCCATCCACCCAGCCTTTGATGATCTGCGCCCGCTCCAACGGCGTGCCGGGATGCCCCGGCCAGCCGGGGTCCATCAGGGCGCTGATGGCGAAACGCGGCGGCTGGCCATTGCCCGGTCCGGTCAAAGTCCCCCCCATGGGCACGCCATTGGCATAACCGCTCTCGGCAAAATCGCTGGACTTGCACAGGTTCTTGGGCAGCCCGAATCCGCCGAACACACGCACGATCGGTCGCGTGCCGCTGGTGGCGTAGGTCTCCCGGTTCTTCAGCGCGGTGAAGATCGCATCGCGGGAGTTCTCCTCCGCCCAGGCCACCGTCAGGCCGCCGGCATTGGTCTCGATGCCGAGAAAGAACCGCTCGTTCAGCGCTTCCGAGGAGGTGGCAAAACTCTGGATGCCGTGGGCGCCGCTCTTCGCATACTGCCCGGCATCGGACTGCCCCGGCGTGCCATTGTGGTTGTCCAGGGCCCCGACAAAACCGAGTTGGAAGGGATTGATGCCATTCTTAGCCGCGTAGGCGATGCCATTTTCGAGCGTGTTGCGCACGTAGCTGCGCGGCGGGATGGTTTCCGTGGTTTGCAGATCGTCGGTCAGGTAGCCCTCCGCGGACCCGCCAAGCCGGGCCCAGCCTTCATTTTCGAAGCTGCACAGTTCATCGGGCGGATTGGTCCATGCCATGCCCGTCTTGGCGTTGTAGCGGCACTCCGATTGACCCTTGATCTGGGTCAGTTCCACCAGCGGCTCGTAGGCCTGGCGCAGTGCTGCTTCCAGGAGTCCGTCCGGAGTGTCGTCGGGCGGGATGAACATACTGCCGCGGCTCATGTTCGGGTTGTGGGGGATGGTCAGCACATCGCAATTGGGCTTGGCCGGGTTCTCCTTGCATGCTGCCTGCAGCGCCTGGAGCATCCGCACGGGCGATGCTACAGGCAAATGCGGTTTCAAATCGCATTCCCCACCCGAACCGCAGCCTAACGGACTTTCGACATTACTGATGGGCTGGTCTATGACCTGATCATTACGAAAAATCACGTTACGGTGCAGATTGTCGGCGCCCGAATTACCGGTGAAATTCATGATGCAGGCAGCGCCGCTAGGACAATCCTTCGAAGGCGTGTTGCTGTCGGGCTGGTCCGGCACTTGATTGTCCTGACGTTGATCCCAACAAGGCAGCGCGTCGGCATCCGCGCAGCGCCCGTTGCCGGCCATGGCGGTGTATTCGTAGGCAATCAGCGAAGTGAAACTGCAGGCGGAACTTCGGTCGTAGGCGCTATTGGCCTGTGCCTGGATCTTGTCCCATACGAGCTTCGCCTGCTGGGTGCACTGGGAACCGTCGGAACCGCATAAGACACTGGGGCGACTAGGATTCTCGGCGACGTTTTCGAAGCCTGCAATGATGCCGGGCGCCGCGCCCTGCCTTAAACGCGAGAGTTCGTCGCGGGCTGTAAGACAGATCGCGTCATCATATCCTTTGGGCTTGCACAACCCACTCGTGTCCCCTGCAGGGATGAAGCAAATCTGTCCGTTTACAGCGTCACAATCGCTATCGCTGGCACACGACTGGGTGGCTTCGAACGTGCAGATATTGGCCTCGCCGAACTGTTCCGAATGATCGGTGATCGCGGCAAAGTCCAGCGCGCGCCCTTCCGGGAACTGGATGGTGCGCGTCGCCATGAACTGGCAATGCTCCCCTGGCATGCAGTAAGGATGCTCGGTGACCAGCGACACTTGACCAGACGGGACATCCACCTGGGTGCGTGTGTCGGCCCACGGCGGTAGGCCGACGCGGCCGCCCTTTGCATAGGTATAGGCCTGCTCAGGGGTGTTGCGGGTGTCTATGGCTACCGCATCAAAGGAATATGCGGTGTGCAGATGAGTTTCGCCGAAGAAGGGCTGCTTGGTGGCGGAATAATTGGCGCAGGGTTCGCGCTCTTCCGTCCTAACGAACGGGGTGCCATCGGCCGCCAGCACCATCCCGATAAGCAGTTGCGCCAGAACCAGCGCTCCAAGGAAGTAGGCCTTTACGATTGATGTTCCCATACCCGACTCCTTTTCAGGATTTGATGAGCTTAGCGCCTGAGCGCAGGTCAAAGCACAGCCATTGGAACGGATGAGACTCTAAATCAACACATCGTGGAAATGCAAGCACGAGGGACGAGGCGACTCAGCGCCTTGGTTCATCCAAGTGGTTTGGCCCTGGTAATTCATCCGTGTATCCTTCTCTTCGCGCAGTCAGCCAAATAGAATCCAGAACTCCGCCAGCCACCATGAACATGCCTTTCCTGCTTCGTTTCTCCCTCGTTGCAAGCCTTCTCAGCATCCTTGGCGCATGCGTCACTGCCGACTACATCGGCGAGACCTACGCACCCAGCAGCCACGTGGATCTCTACTTCGACAAGGCCGATGTGGGGCGGGCCTACAAAGTCATGGGGCGCATCACCCTGGATGCAGACGACATTGTCTCCACCTCGGAAATCCAACGGAAGATGGTCGAGGAGGCCCAAAAGCGCGGCGCCGACGGGGTCATCGTGGAAGGCATGCGCAAGTTTACAAGCGGCAGCAACACCGTCTGGCAGGACTCCGGCAAGAACAAAGGCAAGCATTTCAACGATTTCGGCTCATCCAGCACAGAGTACGAGGAAATGAAGGAACTGACGGGCGTCCTTGTAAAATACCGATGATGCGCTTAGCTGCGTCATACCGACTGGCCGCGAGGACGTTTGGCCGATGCAGAGGTCTTTTCCGCCACGTTGATTAAATCGCGCGTCGAAGCGGCGCGCCTGCAAGTGCTCGGTTCCAAGCTGCCTTGGCCGAGGGTGGTGCTTACGGGTTGTCGGTGACAATCGGCCTACACTTTTACTAACCGATCAGCGCCACATAACGGTACTAAAAAAGTCCGAGACACCGGTTGCAGGCCGCAGCCGGCAGAGGCTCGAACGAGATTCCGCAAGACTTTCCAAACGTAATTGTTCCAAATTGAAGGTACAACGGAGTCGGGGGACCTAGGTACGATGGGGTTGGCGGTCCCTGCTATGCCGGTGTGGGTGGTCCGTGCTACTCAGGCGTAGGAGGTACAGGCAAAAACTGCCCAAGCGTTTGCAAGTAGCGACAAATAACAAGTCACTCAACCGGACGCCGGGGACAGTGCTCACCTTTGGCAGACAGTCCTGTGCCCGGCGCCGGTTACTTCGGTAGTTATCCTTAAAGCGAGTATATGCCGAGCGTCATCTCTTAACAGATCTACGGCTGTAGAATTCGAAGAAAACTGCCATTGGTGAACGGCCGGTTTCGTGCCAAGCGAATGGACACTTTGGCCGAGCTTTTGGTGATCGCGGAATTCAGGGACAGCAGCAACAGGTCCTGTTTCGGTCGTTCCAGTGTCAAATAGCCGGAATGCATTCGGTTAAAGTCGTTCGATAGTTCGAGTGGCCCGAGCACTTCTCGGCCATTGCGGTCAACCCACCCACCCTGACACCGGACATTCTCTAACGTCAGCTTTTGCTTTCTTTGGTTGAGCGCGACGTGCCCAAATCTGCCCGATGCCTGTTTGGTGGGCGAATGTCAGCAATAAGCGGCTGAACCGCCGCCCGCAACTCTGGATCAAAGGGAAACAACTCGGCCTCAACTAATATGCAATACGCGATAGCGGCCATTTCAGAACGACCGATTTCGAAAAATCGAAGTCCGTACGAACAGCTTACTCCGTCAAAGCAAACTGCTCGTCTCCCGTGGTCGTTGTTGGCAGGCGCGGAACGAACAATCGGTACAGCACCGGCACTAGCAGCAAGGTCATCACCGTGGCGCTGAACAGTCCCCAGACGATGACTGTAGCCAGCGGACGCTGAACGTCGGATCCGAGCCCAGTTGCCAGGGAGGCCGGCACCAGGCCGAGAATCGCCACCAGGGAGGCGATGAGGATGGGTCGAAGACAGCGAACGGCTCCAAGCCGAATCGCTTCTTCCAGGGGTTTTCCCTGAACCCGCAGATCGGTGATAGTCCGGACGATAAGCACCCCGTTCATGATCGACACACCGAACACTGCCGCGAAGCCCACTCCCGAGGAGACGTTGATGTTCATGTTGCGCAGGTACAGGGCGATGGCGCCGCCCACGAAGGCGAAGGGGATCGCCAGCAGCAAGATCAGGGCCGCCCGCTGCGACGCAAACATGGCCAGCAGCAGAACGTAGATGACTGCGATGGTAGCCGGGACCAACAACTCGAAGTGCTCGCCTGCCCGCTTCAGGTTCTCGAACATGCCGAGCCAGTTGGCACGGTAGCCGGACGGAACCTGGATCTCCTGCTCGAACAAGCTCTGGGCATCTGCCACGAAGCTGCCCTGATCGCGTCCTACGATGTCGCTGCGCACCGTCAGGCGGCGGCGGCCGTCGCCGCGGGCGATCATGGTCTGGCCGTCTACGATGTCGATGCGGGCAACCTGCGCCAGGGGGATCGGTACGCCGTCCACGTTATAGACCGGCAACCGGCCCAGCGCCTGGGGCGAGCCCAGATGCTCCGGGGCGAAACGGGTGACGATGTCGAAGCGGCGTTCCCCCTCGAACAACGTCCCGATGGGCGCCCCGCCGATGGCCGTGTCGATGAGGCGGGTCACGTCCTCGATGCGGACGTTGTAGCGGGCACACAGGGAGCGATCGGGCAGGATGATCAGCTGTGGCTGCGGCCCTTCCTGCTCAATATTGACGTCCATCGCGCCGGGCACCTTTTTCAATAGCATTTCCGCCTGCCGGGCGAGTCGCAGCAGCACTTCGGAATCGGCTCCGGAGAATTCGATGGCCATGTTCGCCGATGTGCCGTTGGTGTCCTCGGTCACGCTGTCGATGATGGGCTGGGTGAAGTTGAAACGGGTGGTCGGAAACTCTTCCCGGAACCGCGAGCCCAACGCCGCCACCAATTCCTGTTTGCGATGGAACTGCACCCATTTGTCGCGAGGTTTTGGTCCCACCATCATCTCGATGCGGCTTGGGGGATAGGGGTCGGTGCCGCTGTCGTTGCGGCCGGTCTGCACCGCGATAAAATCGATATCGGGGAATTCGAGGGCGACTTCGCGAAGCCGCCGGCCGAAGTGGGAGGTCTGCTGCAGGGAGGTGCCCTCCGGGAAATTAGCCCGCACCCAGATCACGCCTTCGTCCATGTAGGGCAGGAACTCGGTCCCCATGCGCGGCACGATTAGGGTGAACACCGCAGCCAACAGAGCGGTTGCTGCCAGCACCGTCTGCCAGCGATGGCGCATGAGCCATGACAGCAGCTCGGCATACCGTTTCGAAAGCCAAACGAGCACGGGATTTTCCCACTCCCGGTAGCCGGCTCGGAACAGCAGGGTGGCCAGCACCGGAACCACCAGTAGGGCGAACAGCGCCGCGCCGATCAGGGCGAACACAATGGTCAGGGCCATGGGGCGAAATAGCAGACCCTCGATGCGGGTGAGCGTCAGCAATGGCAGGAAGGCGCCGACAATCATCAGAATGGAGAAGAAGACCGGTCGCTCCACCTCCAGTGCGGCGGCCAATACTGTCTGCGTGACACTGGCCCGATCGTTTTCCGGCGCATGCTCACGCTGATCCAGCCGGCGCGCGATGCTTTCCGCCATGATCACCGCGCCGTCGACGATAATCCCGAAGTCGATGGCGCCGATCGACAGCAGACCGATGGGGATGCCAGCCCCGTACATCAACACCAGGGCGAACAGCAGCGAAAACGGAATGGTCAGGGCCACCAGCGCCGCCAACGAAGGACGGCCCAGAAAGGCCAACAGCACGACGACGACCAGGCCTATACCTAAGCTGACGCTGTGAGCCACGGTATGCAGCGTGCTCTCGATCAGATTGCTGCGGTCGTAATACGGCACCACGCGCACGCCTTCCGGAAGACCTTCCGAGTTCAGTTCATCCACGCCTGCCTGCACCCTCGCCAGTACCTCCGATGGATTCTCGCCCTTACGCAACAGCACGATGCCTTCCACGGCCTCGTCGGTCAGGTTCTTGCTGAAAATGCCGGCGGGCACCTTGGCGTCCAGGCGCACCTCGGCCACGTCCCGCACGAAGATGGGCGTGCCGCCAATGGACTTGATGAAAATCGAGCCGATGTCCTCCTCATTCTTCAGGGCGCCCCTTCCCCGGATCACGAAGGACATGCTGCCCCTGGACAATACGCTGCCACCGGCGCTGGCGTTGTTGGTCTGAATGGCGTCCACCACATCGTTGACCGATAACCCGAAGCGCTGTAATTGCGCCGGGTCTAGCATGACGCCATGCTGTTTCGCGTACCCCCCGAAATTGAGGACCTCCGCGACACCGGAGGCGTGCAGCAAACGCGGCGAGACGACCCAATCATTGAGGGTGCGCAGTTCCATGAGGTCATACCGGCCATCGGAAACCAGCTCATAGCGCAGCATCTCGCCGTAGGCGGTCGCCAACGGCCCCAATTCGGCGGAGGCGCCCTCCGGCAATTCGAGGCCGCCGAGTTTTTCCTGGACCCGCTGGCGCGCCCAGTAGTTTTCTGTACCTTCCTCGAAGATGAGCTGGACCACGGACAGGCCGAAGATGGTCCGAGAGCGAATGGTCTCCACCTTCGGCACGTTGCGCATGGCGATCTCGACCGGAATCGTCACCTGCCGCTCGACTTCCTCCGGGGCTCGTCCGGGATAGGTGGTGATGACCTGCACCATCTGGGCGGAGATGTCCGGATAGGCGTCGATTTTCATCCGAGTGAAGGACCACAGCCCTAGGACCGTGATGGCTATTCCCCCGATCAACACCATCCAGCGGTACTGCAGAGCAATTCGGATCGCTGCCGGGATCATGGCTTGGCCCGTCCTTCCGTCGAAACGGGCGCTTGGGTTTGAAGCAATGCCTGGACCACCAGCGGTTTGAGCAGGATGGCGCCGTTTCCGATGAGTCGCTCGCCGCCTTCGAGGCCATTCAGGACTTCCACGCGCTCGCCGGCGCGCTCGCCCACCTGGATCTGGGTGACTTGCCAGCGCCCGCTGCCGGCTTCGACGAGCACATAATCCCCCTCGCCGATATGCAGGATGCCGTCCGCCGGCGCCAGCACCGCCTGCCGGGGATCGGTGCCCAGGCCGATTTCAGCGTACATGCCGGGCTTCAAGCGGCCTTCTTGATCGTTCAGTTCGAAGAAGACGCGAAGCGTGCGCCGCTCGGGCGACAAGGCGGGGGCGAGACTGCGCACGACACCCCGAAAGCGCTGTTCCGGCAAGCCGTAGAAGCGCGCCTCGCAGCCCTGCCCGGCTGCCACCAGCGCAATACGAACCTCGGGCACATCGGCCATCACCAGGGAAGCACCGCCTGTCACGTTGCCGAGCAGCGCCGGATCGACACCCGCCTGCACCAGACGTCTTTCCAGGTCCGCATGACTGTGATTGGCCTGGGTCAGGGCGCTTTCCGCTTCGAATACCGCCTTTTGCCCTTCCAGTTGGGTTTGCAGCAGGCTGGCTTCCGCCGCGCTCAAGTCGCGCACGGCTTCCGTGCCGGTTGCCACCAGCTTGCGCAGCCGCTCGACGACTTTACCCTGGGAATTGAGCTGTGCCGCCGTCAGTTCGCGGGTCTTGGCCAACTGCTTGCTGGCAAATTCCATATCGGTCCCGGTCTTCTGCCAGTCGGCATAGATGCCGGACAGTTCGACGCTGCTGAATTGCCAGCGATCTTCGATCGGACCCGGCCCGGCGCGGAGACGGGCAGTGACCGAACCGGTCACTGTCAGCAAGGGCGTGGTGATTCGCTCTCTCTTGACGTCGGTCAGGTCAAGCTTCTTCTCCAACAGACTGCCGGGCTGAACAGCGATGAGCCTCGGGCCTGCCAGACTCACCGCATCGGACTGGGTGCCCTGGCTTGGGTGGGTGGTGCTCGCCCATTTCCCGTGCAATGCGGCCAGTATGACCAGGCCGATCACCACGAGTCCGGCGAGTACCTTCAGCCCGATGGTTATTCTTGAAGATCGGGTGTTCATCGCAATACCTGCTTGCCAAGAGCCGCGTTGAGTGAGTGGAGCGAGTGCCAATAGCTGGAGCGACCGGCGATGTGCAGCCGGTAGGTTTCCCGATAGGCGCGCTGGGCATCGAGCACTTCCATGAGGGTCTTGCCGCCCAGTTCGTAGGCCGCCCGGATCTTGTCGCGCACGTTGCGCGCCGCTTCCAATTGGCCCGGGTCGTCGGTGGTCAGCACTTGGTAAGCACTTTCGAAAGCCTTGACCGCCTGGTCGATATCGGCGCGCAATGCCACCAATTGGGCGTTGAGATTGAGTTCGGACTGGGTCTTGACCGACTTCGCCCTGGCGATGTTGCCCTGATTGCGGTCGAACAGGGGAACCGTCATGTCGATACCGATGCCCCAGGAATCAGCGTCCGGATAGCCAATGGCTTTTTCCTGAAATTGGCGGGTGTAGCCGATGCGCGGTGTGACCTCCGGATAGGCCTTTCTTTCCTCCGCTTGAATGCTGGCCGCCGCTTGCTCCACCTGGCGCTTCAGAGCGATCAGATCCGGGCGGTTCTCCTCGGCGACGGTGAATGCCGTTTCGGGATTCGGCGGCGACACTGGCGAGGCGATGTCCAGGCTGCCATGGATTCTCAGGGGAATCGAATCGCTGTATCCCAAAAAGGCCCGCAGACGGCTGAACGAGCCTTCCAGGGCGACCTCCCGCGCCCGTACCTCGCGCCGGCTGCTAAAAATGGACAGGCGCACGCGATCCAGTTCCACGGTGCCGACGCCGCCCAATTCCACCCGGTTGGCGGTGATCTTCTCCAACTCAGACAGATTATTCAGGTCCTCCTGCGCCAGTTCTAATGAGGACTGCGCTTCCAGGACATCATAAAAGGCGGAGATGGTACCCGAGACACGATGACGTAGTAGATCGGCAAAGCCGGCCGAAGCCACATCCACGCCTCTTTCAGCGGCCAGGACCGCCGCAGCGCGCTTGCCGAACAGGAACCAGTCCACCGGAAACGCCAGTCCCGCATCGAACTGCGGCGGCCCGCCTTGGCGGGTGACTGTAAAGGAACGGCCCAGGGGCATCAGGGTTTGGCTGGTGAAGAAAGCCGGGTTAGGAAGCAAACCGGCAGTAATGAGATCTGCCTCTGCTTGCCGAACGTTTTCCAAACCTGCGCGAATCTGCGGATCGGCATCGAGCGCACGCCGGACTGCCGCATCGAGGGTGAATTCCCGCGTCTGGCTGGATTCCCCCTTGACGGAAGGCATCGCTGCCGGTTCGCCCGGAATCGAAGCAATGGCTGCCGGGGGCGCGTCCTGCATGAAGACGGGCAAGGGAGCGGCCCCATAGTCGTTCGCCGTGCAGCCGGTCAGCAGCCATAGGCCACCCGTCAGCAGCCGAAAACGGATGCCCGGCGTGCGGGGACGATTTGCGGGAGCTTTCCCTTGAAGGCCTGGGTTGGTGATTCTGCGGCTCATTTTCTGTTCATGCCTTTCCGATCCGGGCTGGATTCTCTCGGGGGGTGCGTGCCTATGTCGGGGATCACCAGTCCTCTGCGGGGCGGGGGTAGATAATACGCCCCGACGGCTTCATACCCGAAGGGCACGCGCCGCGCTGGGGTACGACCTGCCCGGCGCATGGATTGGTTACACACTGACCGCCAGACATCACCCACCCCCGCGGGCATGCCCAATTGCGGGGGACCAGCTGCGATGGCGCGGCCCGTATGGTCGCGCACCACAGCAGCAAGACGATCAAGGTCATGTGAGATTGTACGTTCATGAGTGTGTCGTCTCCCCATCAGCAAGCGGCATTATTGCCAACCATAGCGTCGGGCAAAAACGCCTTTCATCACCTGGGTCAGCAGTGCATAGCCAAACAGGATCGCTATCAGCCAGGGGAAATAGTCCAGAGGCAAGGCCTGCAGCTTGCAGTAATGGGCCAGCGGCGACATGGGTAGCAGCACGCCCAGGCTCATGACCACGAAGGTCATGGCGATCAGGGGCCAGCTGGGGAAGCTCTGCACGAAGGGAAGCGTGCGGGTGCGGATCATATGCGCGATGAGGGTCTGCGATAGCAGCCCCTCGATGAACCAGCCCGATTGAAACGCCGTCTGCTAATCCAGGTTCGCGAAGCCGAACACGAACCACAGCAGGCAATAGGTGGTGATGTCGAACACCGAGCTGATGGGGCCGAAGAAGATCATGAATCGGCTGAGAAATTCGGGCTTCCAGCGCTGCGGTTGGGCCAGCATATCCTTGTCCACGTTGTCGAAGGGAATGCCCACCTGGGAGATGTCGTAAAACAGGTTCTGCACCAGAAGATGCAGGGGCAGCATCGGCAGGAACGGCAGAAAGGCACTGGCGACCAGGACGGAGAAGACGTTGCCGAAGTTGCAGCTGGCGGTCATTTTGATGTACTTGAGCATGTTGACGAAGGTTCGGCGGCCTTCGATGACGCCTTCCTCCAGGACCACCAGGCACTTTTTCCAGCAGGATGATGTCGGCCGCCTCCTTGGCGATGTCGACGGCAGAATCAACCGAAATTCCGGTGTCGGCGGTCCGCAGAGCGGGGGCGTCGTTGATATGTAGAAGTCGCGACCTGATCTGACAGTTACCCGTTTTGGGTGCGCTGGGTTGTCAGATCAGATTCAACTGACCGACTTTCTGGTTCCACACCTCCTTTCCAGCGTGAAGCGTTTGTAGGGGAGTGCGACCGCAACACATCTTACCCTGATGGGTTCGCTCCTGGTTATAGTGCTCGATCCAGGCATCCAGGTCGGCCTGCAGTTCGTCCACGGAGAGATAAAGCTTCTTGCGGAAAGCGACCTGATAAAACTCCTGCAACAGGGTTTTATGGAAGCGTTCG
>NZ_JYNS01000024.1 GCF_000934725.1 Methyloterricola oryzae | reverse complement strand
GTGGCGGCTGGCGTCGGCGCGCACCTGCACCCGGCCTTCCAGCGCCGCGTGCGAGAGCATGTCCGCATCGGCGTTCAGCAGCTTCAGATGGCTGCGCACCGTTTCGATGGTCTCGTTGATGAAGGCTTTCTTGCCCGGGAAGCGCTCCAGCGGCGCGTCGAAGTTGCCTTCGCCAAACTCCTTGATGCAGGCCATCGCTTTCTTCTTCACCGCGATATGGCCCGCCACCATGTGGTTCACGCCTTCCGCCATGGTCAGGTAGGCCCCGCGGAAGCGGTGCTCGTTCATCACCACGTCGATGTCGCCCTTGTCGTGCTCCCGTGACATGTGCGCCATTTCGTCGATGAAGGTCTTGATGTTGGAGCGCACCGTCTCGATGGTCTCGTTGATGAAGGCCTTCTTGCCCGGGAAACGCTCCAGCGGCGCGTCGAAGTTGCCTTCGCCGAATTCCTTCACGCAGGCCATCGCTTTCTTCTTCACCGCGATATGCCCCGCCACCATCTCGTTCACCGACTGCGCCACCGTGCGAAACTCACCCTGGTACTGCTGCGCGTTCAGCATCACGTCGATGTCGCCCTTGTCATGCTCCGAGGACATCCGGTGCATGTCGTCGATCAGGCCCTTCAAGGGCAGGATGAAGGCGTCCAGAATGCTGTTGATGCCTTGCACGATTTCACCGTAATGCCCCTGATGCCGGCTGGCGTCGGCGCGCGTATCCAGTTCCAGGCGGAGGGCCGCCGCCACCAGATCGTGGGTATCCGCGCTCAACGAACTCAGGCTCTGCTTGACCTGCCCCATGGCGCACATGAGGCTGTTGTCGTCATGCGCCGCCACCGGCACGTCGACGCTCAGGTCACCGGCGCTGATACGCCGCGCGATCGCGGCGACCTCACGCGGCTCACCGCCCAACTCGCGGAACAGGCTGCGGGTAATCACCAGGGATACACCTAACAAAGCCAGCAACCCCGCGAGTCCGGCCCAGATCAAATTGCGGGATGCGGCGGCGCTCGCCTCCTCACCCCGGGTTTCGATACCCTTGATTTCGGCTTCCAGATCATCCGCGAGAACGTCCAGGCTGCCCTCCAGCGCCTTGAAGCGCTGATCGACGGAGGGCATTTGCTTCTCCGCCAGATCGTGGTTCTGCTGGGCCAGATTGATGAGCTTGTCGGCAGAGGCCAGATACTGGTTCACATCACCGACCACCGCGGCAAGGTGCTGTTTGGCGACCGCCGGGAGAGCAGCTTGGCCGAGCGTTTCCATGTGCTTGCGGAAGCCGTCGGCATGCTCGCTGAAACTGTCGCTGATCTCACGCATCGCCTCCGCATTGACAGCCTGACCGTCACTGGCGACCAGGGCAGCCAAGGCATCGGCCTTGATAGCGTCGTGCATCATGTCCGACAGCAGTTCGCTGCGCAGGAGCCCGGCGGCATCGGTCTGCTCGTTGAGGGACCGGTCCAGGGCGGACATCCCCAGATAAGCGACAGCCCCGAGCACGGCGATCAGAATCAGGTTCACCACTCCGAGGACGAGCATCTTGGCGCGAAAACTGACATGGTCTAACACGATTGGAACCTCTTTGACTTTGGCGGCTCTGGATCCGGCGCGAATGCGCCGCACCTGGCTCTGCTCTCGCCTTGAGCGCCTCGGCATGGCCACGGCCACGCGAGCAATCGCTAAGATGAAGACAGGGCTGGAGATAAAACGGCGCGGCAGCGTCTTGCTGCTGGGCAGGCTGGGAGTGGATCAGGCCTTGGGTAACGAATTCGGCGGGGCGGGGCCGGTTGGGATTGCGACATCCGATCGCGGGTGGCCGGGGGCTGAGGCCTTTGAAGCAGTTTGCTTCCGCGTAGAAAGCTAGTACACCCGCCGAAAAAGGCAAGGCGTCGATACCAAAATAGGTTGTTTACCTTTTGCTTAGTTTACGGATTCACCCCATAGACGAGGAATTTGCGCTAAATCCGAGTCTCAACTATAAAAAAACGGGTGTTGCGGGAAGACATCCAGGGCGCACATGAAGGAGCGTACATGCGCCTTGCGCAGGCCGGCCACGCCCCCGCCGGTCAGGTGCGACTTCGCATCCTCCCATTTCGCCCGCCGTGCGGGGAAGCCCCCACCTTCGTGATCAGCAAACCAGCACCGGCCGCAAGGCCCTGGTTGGGCAAAGCGCGCGATCCGTGGCTCCCGGCGATCTCCCACCGGTATGTCTCCGGAAGTTGGCCCAGCTCCCGCCAGCCCTCGTTACGATTGCACCTTGCGCGGCGCGTGGCTTCCCCGAACCGACCGCGCAAACACGACTGCATGTCCGGCTTGCGCCGGCAGGCAGGATCTAGCGTTGCCACATGCAGGTAACCCAAGGAACCACGATGGTCAAAGGACATCGCTTTCAAGAGATCAAAGCTTCCGGAAAACTGCCTTCGCCCGCCGGCCTGGCACTGGAGATCATGCGGTTGTGCCAGTCGCCGACGGCCTCGGTGCAGGAACTGACCGCCAAAGTGCGGCTCGATCCGGCTTTGAGCGGCCGTCTTCTCAAACTCGTCAACTCGGCCCACCACGCCATGCGGCGGCCGGTGGTGGCGGTGGGGGATGCCGTGCAACTGCT
Organism: Methyloterricola oryzae; assembly: GCF_000934725.1. Classification (NCBI taxonomy): domain Bacteria; kingdom Pseudomonadati; phylum Pseudomonadota; class Gammaproteobacteria; order Methylococcales; family Methylococcaceae; genus Methyloterricola; species Methyloterricola oryzae. The sequence continues at coordinate 36,304 of NZ_JYNS01000024.1, read as the reverse complement.
GGGCATGCAGACTGTCCGACAGTTCGCGCTGACCCTGTCCGTGGTCAGCGCCAACCGCCGCGGCGCATGCCAGGCGTTCGACTACGAAGGCTTCTGGACCTCCGCCCTGGCGCGGGCGCTGGCGGCCCAGGCACTGGCCGTCCTGGACGGCGGCACCATTCCCGAGGAGGCCTTTACCTGCGCAATCCTTTCCCGGATCGGACAATTGGCCCTGGCCAGCGTCTATCCGCAGGAATACGGGGAATGCCTGCGCACAGCCGACACCCGGGAGTCGCTCCTGCAGGCCGAGCAAACGGCCTTTGCCATCGATCATCAACAAATCACCGTCGAGCTGCTGCGCGATTGGGGTTTTCCCCCGGTCCTGGTGGACGCGGTCGCCCGCGAGCACGAAGGGGCCGATCCGTGTATTGCAGCCCCTGGGCGGGTGGAACGGCTGGCCGCGCAGTTACGGCTTGCGGACAGCTTGGCCCATAGCCTGATCGAGAGCGACCAAGAACGCGAAACGCAGATCGCCAGCCTGCTGGCGCTGGCCATCCCACTGGCGCTGGATGGCAATGATCTGGAAGGCATCTATGCTGCCGTGGAAGAGCAATGGTCGGGCTACTGCCAGCTGTTTCAGATCACGTCCAAGGACCGCGGAAACCCCGGCGCCCCGAGGCCGGAGGCCTGCGGACCGTCACCCGAGCCACAAGCCGCGCCGGGGCCGAAAATCCTGTTGATCCAGAGCGACCCCGCCGAATTGGCCCGCCTGGAGCGGTTCATCGCCAGCCAGGGATACCACGTGATCACCGCGGCGAGCGGGCAGGAGGGGCTGCGGCACTTTCTGGAATCGTTCCCGCGCCTCGCCATCATCGGACATGTGGAGGGTCGGCTGGACGGCATCCGCTTCTGCGAGAACCTGCGCTCGCTGGAGATCGGCCGCGAAATCTATCTGATGATCCTGGCTTCGGTGCAAACCGAAGATGCCCAGGTTCGCGCCTACGCGGCCGGAGTCAACGACTTCGTGATCCGGCCGGTCAACGACCGGGTGCTCCTGGCCCGCATCGAGTGCGGCATGCGCATGATCCAGCTACAGGACGAAAATGAGCGCGAAAAGGAAAAGGTGCGGAGGCAGGTTTCAAAACTGGCGATCGCCAAGCGCAAGCTCGAAGTGATGGCCATGACCGATCCCCTCACCGGCATCCCCAACCGCCGCTATGCCTTCAGCCGCCTGCGCGAAGAATGGGCGGCGTGGCAGCGCAAGGAGCGGCCCTTGAGCGTGATGATCCTGGACCTGGACCATTTCAAGGGCATCAACGACAACTACGGGCACCAGGCCGGCGACCGCTTGCTGTCCCACGTGGCGGAGATCATCCGCGTAAACCTGCGCGGGGCGGACGTGGTCTGCCGCCTGGGCGGAGAGGAGTTCATCGTCATCGCGCCGGGTGCCGACGAGGACGTGGCCCATGCCCTGGCGGAGCGCCTGCGCGAAGCCATCGAGTCCAACCCGATGGACGGCGACGATGTCGCCAAACCAATCACCGCCAGCATCGGGGTGGCCACCGCCGGCACGCGCGTTGCGAACCCCAGTGATCTGGTCCACCTGGCCGACCTGGCCCTCTACGAGGCCAAGCTGGACGGTCGCAACCGCACCCGGCTGAACGGCTATCCGCACTACGAGCGCCTGCAGTAAATTGCATCCCGCCCGCGAAGCAGGGCCGCGCTGAACGGCCAGACACGGATGGCAGACCCAGGACCTTGGATGCCTTCGCTCTTTCCCCCATGCAGGGGTAAGGATGGGAGGGGGGTAGAACACCGGGACGAAGAAACAAGGCCGAAGTTCACCGCACCCACCCTGCCCTCCCTCTGAAAAGGGGAGGGGAGCGGACAGGCTTCGACGGTTGCCGCAGACAGAGCCATTCCTAACCCTCCCCCTTAAGCGGCATCAGGGCCGAACCCGTCAAGACAAGTTCCGCGACGACACCCCCCCCCTCGTCGCGAAAACTCAGCGTAACGCCTTCCGGGAGCAGGCTGCGCACCAGGTCGAGGCCCGCGCCGAGACCCCGGCCCTTGAGGAAATCAAAGTCATCGGGAAGCCTGGCCGGACTGCCGAAAATACGCAGCGCCACGCCCCCCTGCCGGGAATCCAGCCGGGCCTGGACGGTGGGCGGCCCCGAGGGCAGCAGGTGCTTTTCCGCATTGGTGAGCAGTTCATTGATGACCAGAGCCAGGGGAACCAGGGATTCCCGGTTCAGGTTCGCATCCGTCAAGCCTTCCGCCACGCTAAGTTCCACCGGCAGCCGAGCTGGCCGCTGGGTCACCATGTCCTCCAGGAACCGGCGCAAGGCCAGCACCCCGCCCTCCGTTCGGCTCTGCAAGCCGTAAACCTGGCTGATGGCATGCACCTGGTTGACGACCATTTCGATGAGGGCCAGGGTTTCCGGATTTCGGGTAACATGGCCACGCAGCAGCCCGATCACCCCCTGCAGATGGTTCTTGATGCGGTGATGAACTTCCCTGATCAGGGTGTCGCGCTGGCGCTCCAGCAGGGCGATGCGCTCCGCCTCACTCTGTTTGCGCTGGGTAATGTCAACCCGCAGTCCGACCAGACCGACTATCCGGCCATCGTCCTCATACAGCGGGCTCTTGAAAATAGCATACCAGCCCTTGCGCCCCCAGGCGTCGGCGATTTCCAACTCCTCGCCCAGAACGACCCGCCCCTCCTGCAGCACCTCCTGATCGCCTGCATCATAGCTGGCCGCCACGTCCTCGGAAAACATGTCCTGGTTGCGACAGCCGATGATGCACTCCGCCGGCAAGCCAACAAACTCGCAAAAGGCCTGGTTGACCTCCACATGCCGCATGTCCTGGTCCTTGAAGAATACCGGCGCCGGAATGGTATCCAGCAGCGCCCGCAATTCCCGGGTCTTGCGCATCAGCGCCTCCTCGGCGCGCTTGCGCTCGCTGATCTCCTGATGGGTGCCGGACATGCGCAGCGGCCTGCCGTCCTCGTCCCATTCCACGACCCGCCCGCGGTCCAGCACCCAGATCCATTCCCCGCTCTTGTGGCGCATGCGCGCCTCGCACTCGTAATACTCGGACTGACCGCTGAAACACAGTTCCAGTAGTTTTTCCGAGCGTTTCAGGTCCTCCGGGTGCGCCAGGCGGGTCCAGGTGGCGATACTGACCGGCTGCAGTTCCGCCAGGGTGTACCCGCAGATCTCCGCCCAGCGCTCATTGAATTCCGTGGCGCCGGTTTGCACGTTCCATTCCCAGGTGCCGATGTTGGTGCCCCAGATCACATCGACCAGATGCTGTCTCTGACGCCGGGACCGCGCCTCACTCGCTTTCAACGCAGCCTCGTTCTGCTTACGCTGCGAAATATCGCGGGCAGAGCAGAACAACAGGGATTCCCCGTCGATGGTGACCGGCACGACGCTGATCTCCACATCCAGAATGCCGCCACCCTTGCGGCGGTGCCTGCGCTCGAACTGAAGGCGGGCCGGATTAGCCAGGCAGCGGTGAAAGAATGCCAGCATCTCCTCGTCATACTCCGCGTCCCATTGCGACAGGTGCATGCCGTTGAGTTCCTCCCGTTGATAGCCCAGCATGGCGCAGGTGGAATCACTGACGCCCACCAGGCGCGCATTACTGTCCATGAGGAAAATGCCGTCACTGGCATTGCGCAGCAGGACCTCGTTTTTGTGGCTCTCGCGGCGCAGCGCCTGCTCCAGGGCCTTGCGCTCGGTAATCTCCAGCGATGTCCCGAGCAGGCAGGCTTCCCCCCCCAGTTCGAGGATATCGAAAGATATGAGCATGGTGCGCTGGGTGGGATCGTTGCGGCGGTGGAACGCCGCCTCGACGTTGTGCGCGCGACCGGTGCGCTTGACCGTGGCGATGATCTGCCTCCGTTGCGCCGGGTCGTCCCACATTCCGAGCTCCACCGAGGTGTGGCCGATCACCTCCTTGCGACGTAAACCGAACAGTCGCAAGAGGCTGTCGTTGACGTCGAGGAAACGGCCATCCTCCATGCGCGAGATGCTCATCCCCAGAGGGTTGTCATGGAAGACCTTGGAGAACTTGAGCTCACTCTCGCGCAGGGCGGCCTCCTGCTGTTTGCGCGCGGTGACGTCCAGCTTGATGCCGACATAATGGGTTATGACCTGCGCCTCGTTGCGCAGCGGCGAGATATGCACTTCCTCCCAGCAATACCTGCCATCCTTCTTGCGATTGACCAATTCGCCGCGCCAGGGCAGCCCTCGCCGCAGGTTGTGCCACATCTCGGCATAGGCATGCTTCGGCGTCAGGTCCGATTTGAGGATGCGCGGGTTGCACCCGACGACCTCGTCCAGGGAATAGCCGGTGACTTCGCTGAAGCGGCGGTTGACGTACTGAATCCGGGCATCGAGATCGGTGATGATCACCGAGGCGGGACTTTGCTCAACCGCCAGCGACATGGCCCGCAGCCGATCTTCGGCCTTCTTGCGTTCGGTGATATCGGTCGAGATGCCGCAGATGGCGTAGACACGGCCATCGGTGTCGAGCAGGGGAAACTGCACCGAAAGAAAGGTGCGCAGCCCGCCGCCTGCCACCGGCAGACATTCCTCCACGACCCGTGGCCGCCTTTCCAGAAGCACCCGCCGGTCGTTCGCAATGAGTTCCCGAGCCACCTCGGGCGGGAACAGTTCCTCGGTCTTACTGCCCTCGCCGGATTCCGGATCGATGCCGAGCACGTCACCGCAGCCGCGATTCAACAGCAGATAGCGTCCTTCCAGATCCTTGATGTACACCAGTCCGGGCATGGAATCGACGATGTCGCGCAGGCGTTTTTCGCTTTCGCGCAGCGCCAGTTCACGCTGTTTGCGCTCCGTGATGTCACGCACGATGCCCACCACGCGCAGCGGCTGCCCCTGCTCGTCGTATTCGGGACGCCCCATGGAGACGACCCAGCGCAGTTCGCCGTCGCCGCGCAGGATGCGGTATTCTTCGGAATAGTCGGAGCCGGTCTCCACCGCCCGCCTGACGCTCTCGGCCACCCGTCCGGCGTCGGCCGGTACGATCATCCGTTCGAAACCGTCGAATTCGCCGCGGAAGCTGGACGCATCGAAGATCTCGTGGCACTCGGGAGACCAGATAAGCCTCTCCTGCCGCAAATTACGCTCCCAGACCCCCATGCGCGCCGCCTTGAGCGCCAGCTTGAGCCGGTTTTCGCTCGTCTGCAGGGCCAGTTCAGCAAGCTTGCGCTCCGTGATGTCGGTGAGGCTCACCACGGCCCCTCCCTCTTCCCCGCGCAAGGGCGTCACGCTCATCAGGAACCAGCGTTCTCCCTGCGGGTACTGGCGGGGGTGCTCCAATGTGAACGCGCTGCACGCGCCGCTCAGCACCTGGCAGATCCCCGCATAAGCCTCCGCGGCGCAGGGCCCCTCGATGCTGGCACCGCGCAGACAGACTTCCAGGCAGTCCTCCTTTCCACAGGTTCTGGTTTCCTCCCCTCCCTGGCCAGGGCCGGGCTGGTAAGGCGGGTGGGCGCGGCGCCAGGCCTCGTTGACTGTCCGGATCTGCCCGCTACGGTCCAGCACGGCCAGCTCCGCCGGCACGGAATCCAGGATGGAGCGGGCGAATTCCTGGCTGGCGCGCAGGCCCTGCTCATGCAGCTTGTCCGCCGTCACATCCACATGGGTACCCACCATGCGCACCGGCCGGCCGTCCAGCGTGCGCGCCACGAAGGCGCGCGAGCGCACATAGACTTCGTGCCCCTGTTTATGGTGCATCCGGAATTCGATGTCGAAGTGATCGGTTCGACCCGCCTTGATCTCTGCCACCAGGTCCAAGGCACGCCGGCGGCCATCGGAATCCACCAGCCGCTCCCATGTGTCGAAGCAAGGATCCAAGTCGTCCTCGCCGTAGCCGAGCATGGCCTTCCAGCGCGGTGAGTAATACACCTCGCCGGTCAGCATGTCCCAGTCCCACAGACCATCATTGGCGCCGCGCATCGCCAGCTCGAAGCGCTCCCTGCTGCGGGCTGACTCAGCCAGGGCATGCTCGAGGTCGCGGGTGCGCTCGGCGACCAGTTCCTCCAGGCGCAGATGCTGCACGGCCAGCCGGCTTTCCGCGGCAACCCGCTGGCTCACATCGAGGAAAGCGCCCACCGCGCCAGTGATTGCGCCCGCCTCATCGTGCAGGGGCGCCGCATTGGCCAGCAGGAAGAGCCGGCGCCCGTCCTCGCAGACCACCTCCAATTGCTCCCCCTCGACCCTTTCGCCCCGGCAGGCGCGCTGCACCGGCAGTTCTTCCGCCGGAACCGGACTGCCGTCGCGGACCACACGATAGCCACGCTCAGGCTCGGTGGTCTTGGAAAACTCCGCGCCTCGCGGCAATCCCAGCATATGTTCTAGGAAGCTGTTGCCGCGGATGTGCCTGGCGCTGGCGTCCCCGGCGATGGCCAGGCCCACCGGCACCGTGTCGAGCACGCCCTGAAGCTGGGCTTCCAGTTCCGCAACACGCCGCTCCGCCGCCGCCAGGCGCGCGCTGTCGTTCGATTCCTGAAGCGTAATGATGCGAAGCCCGGTCGACTGTCCGTCTCCGTCGGAGATCTCTAGGCGCACAGGCAGCAGCGACCCGTCCTTGCGCTGCAGGCAGGCACCGCCACTCTCCCGGTTCGATTCCGGAGTCATGGCCTTCACGCCCCCTGATTCCTGAGGTCGGAACAGGCGCGAGAGCGCTAGCCCGGACAACTCGTCCTTGCCGTAACCGAGCCAATCCGCGAATGCCAGATTGCACTCCAGAATGGTTTGGGTCGCAGCATCCTCCAACGCCATGGGCTGGCTGGCATGCTCAAATGCCAGCGCCTTGCGCTCGAGGCTCTCAGCCCTTGCAGACGTTTCGATCATCTTCCGCTTCCTCAAAGGGTCAGGATGGCGACGGCCATCCTCCACAGGTTCACGCATGCGTGTCAAATGCCACGGGCGGCTTGCGATGACCTGCCTACATGTTAGATTTATAGCGCACTGGGAAGAAGCGGCCGGTGGTGGAGTCGGCCGACAGCTGAGGAATCATGAAAACCAAAATGAGCAACGCAATGCCGTCCATTCTGGTGGTGGACGACGACAAGCTGGTCGTGGCAACCCTAGCCAGGGGGCTGCGCAGCGAGGGGTATGAGGTCCTCGAGGCGTCTTCGGGGAGCGCGGCCCTCCGTCTGGCGGCGGTAAACAGCTTCGATCTCGCCATCCTGGACATTCGGATGCCGGAAATGAGCGGGACCGAACTCGCCCAACGGCTCATGTCCGAACACGGCCTGCCCGCGCTGTTTCTGAGCGCGTATAGCGACCGGGAAATGGTCGAATCCGCCATAGCCCGCGGTGGCCTGGGGTATCTGGTCAAGCCGGTGGATGTTCCCAACCTGATTCCTGCCCTGCAGACGGCCCTGGCGCGCGGGCGCGATATCAACGCCCTGCTGGAAGCCAAGAGCCAGTTGGAGCAGGCTCTGAGCGCCGGACGCGAAACCAGCACCGCCATGGGCATCCTCATGGAGCGATTCCGCATGAGCCGGACCGGAGCGTTCGAGGAATTGCGGCGCTGCGCCCGCTCCCAGGGACGCAAGATCGACAAGGTGGCGCAGGAATTGGTGGAAGCCGCCGAAACCCTCAACGCCCTCGGCCAGGCGGGTCCGGGCTAGCCTGCGGTGCTGCGAGGGCAGCCGCCGCGCGGAACATCGTGCCGCCCGGAATGTGACCTGCGCCCCGGAAGTGTTCTACAATCCCGCGGATTGCCAGATTCCGCAAGCCTTGGGGAAATACGCCATGAGCAAGATCGTCGTCGAACACAACCCGGACAGCGCGCGCCTGCGCGATCTCGGGGTTTCCCGTTGGCCCACTTGGTCCAAGGAGGCCTCGGTGTTCCCATGGACCTATGACGAGCCTGAAGTGGCTTACGTGCTGGAAGGGGAAGTCGTGGTGACGGCGGACAACGGTGAAGCGGTGAGCTTCGGCAAGGGCGATTTGGTGACTTTTCCCGGCGGCCTTTCCTGTACCTGGGACATCCGCAAACCCTTGCGCAAGCATTACCAGATCGGCTGATTGAAGCCATGACGCAGAAAACCCCCAGCTTGCCCAGTCCCATGTCCATTTTGACCAGAAGTCTCCGCCTTGCCTGGCTGTTCTCGCTCATTCCTGCGCTGGCCTTGGGGGCTCCGGAGACAGACGGCGGCATCGGCGATGCCGATCCGTCTGCCGCCCCGGCGGCGCCGGCCCCAGCGGAGCCAGCGCGCTCGATCCGCCCCGGGCGTACCGGGCGCGACATGGGGGTGCGGCCTACGCCCGAGCCCGCGCCCGAGACGGTCGCGCCACCACCCGCCGCTCCGGTGCCGGAACCTGTGCAGCCAGCGCCTATCGCTGCGCCGCCCACCTCCTCCGGCGCTACACCGGAGCCAAGGCCGGTCAGCGAGTTGCCTCCACAATCCGAAGCGTTTCGTCTCGAGCAGGAGCGACGCCGCAAGGACATGGAGCGCCAGCAGCACGAGGCGGAGGAAGCCGAGCGTTTACGGCGCGCGGCGCGCATGCAGGAAATCATGCGCGAGCAGCAGGACGCCGTGCAAAAGGAAGAGGAGCAGCGCCGCAAGCTGCTGGAGCAGCTGCCAGCTCCCCCGAAATAGACTGCTCCAAACACGACGGCCGGGACTCCGACCCGGCCTGATCGCGCAATCTCCCGCGGCTGCCCGGCTTGGTCGCCCCGGCTCGGCGGGCTAGGCAGGGGAACCCGCCGCGTAAGACAATCCTTAACGTCAAATCACGTATCGCGCGCGTCAGTTGACGCAGCTTCCCTGACAGAAGGCGTAAGCCTCACCCGAACGCCCCCATTTCCCTGTCCATCGCATCTGGCAAGCGTCTTGCAGTTAACGGCTGCGTCCGCGCCAACTACGCATTTTCCTGCATACAGCCGGACAAGCCCCAAGGGTTCGCGGATTTGTTCCGCGTTTCCCCCATAAGACCAAATGAATCTACCCGCACATGCGAGAGGATACGATGAGACTCAGCAAGACCCAGATGACCGCCGCCACGGCCCTGCTCATGGCCGCCACCCAGATTCAGGCCGGCCCGGTCTGCCTGCCACGCCACCTCGACGGCCACTACGTCATGTATCAGAACAGCGTCGCCCCGGCCAATCCCCATATCGGCAAATGTGAGATCGAGATCGAACGTGGCGTCGCCAGCGGCACCTGCGCTTTCACCAGCCAGGGTCCTACGGCGGGCTTTTCCGGCCCCGTAAGTGGCACCGCGAGCATCGCCCGGAATTGCTCGGCCGAGTTGCAGATCGACTTCGCGCCGAATCCTGCCAATCCTGCCCTTGTGGTCCACTCATTCTTCGACCTGCAGTTCGCGCCTGACCGCAACTCCTTCGTCGGTCAGTGGACTAACAGCTTTGGATTGGTGGGCACCACCGGCGGCGTGCGCAACTAAGCGCAGATTCTTCTCGAGGCAGCGACAGGACCTCCTGCCGCCGCCAATTTTCCTCGCAGCCCGCCGTCAGGCGGGCTCGATCAGGCTGGGGTCATACTCTTCCGGCGCTTCGTAGCCCAGCAGGTTCAGCACCGTGGCGGCCACATTGGACAAGCCCCGCCGCTCCAGATCCTGGCGCAAGCCGAATCCGCCCTTTTCTCCCGACACCAGAATGAACGGCACCGGGTTGAGGGTATGGGAGGTCTTGGCCTTCACGCCGCCTTCGGCATCGCGCTTCACATTGCCTTTCTTGTCCAGTTCGAACATCTCGTCCGCATTGCCATGATCGGCGGTGATCATGGCGACACCGCCCGCCGCCAGAATCACCGGAATCAATCGGGCCAACTGCAAATCGAGGCACTGCATGGCCGTGATCGCCGCCTCGAAATTGCCGGTGTGTCCCACCATGTCGCCGTTGGCGTAATTGACCCGCAGATAACGGTGGCCACCGCTTCTCACCGCGCCGATGAGGGCGTCGGTGATCTCGGCGCATTTCATCCAGGGGCGCTGCTCGAAGGGCACCACGTCGCTGGGAATCTCCACATAGGTCTCGCTCGCCTCGTCGAACTTGCCGGAACGGTTGCCGTTCCAGAAATAAGTGACGTGCCCGTATTTCTGCGTCTCGCTGATGGCGTACTGGGTGACTCCGTTTCGCGCCAGGAATTCGCCCAGGGTGCGGTCGATGGCAGGCGGCTCCACCAGGAAACGGGGCGGCATCTTGGTATCGCCGTCGTACTGCATCATGCCGGCATAGACGACCTTGGGGACCGCACCCCGATCGAACGGCTTGAATGTCTCTTCGGTGAAGGTGCGGGATATCTCAATGGCGCGGTCGCCGCGGAAGTTGAAGAAGACCACGGCGTCGCCATCGAGTATAGGTCCCAGCGCCTGGCCGTCGCGCGCGATGACGAAGCCCGGCAGGTCTTGATCGATCACCTTCGCCTCGGCACGGTAGGTCTCGATGGCTTCGCGGGCGCTGGCGAACTGCCGGCCCTCGCCATGCACATGGATTGCCCAGCCCCGTTGCACCATGCTCCAGTCCGCCTCGTAGCGATCCATGGTGATATTCATGCGCCCGCCGCCGGAAGCGATGGCCACGTCGAAATCCGATACCCCCAGCTCGGCAAGGAAGGCCTCGAAAGGCTCCACGTAATCCAGGGCCGAGGTTTCGCCCACATCGCGCCCGTCCAAAAGAATATGTATCCGCGCGCGGCGAACGCCGTCCTGCTTGGCACGCGCCAGCATGGCCTTGAGATGGTCGATGTGGGAATGCACGTTGCCGTCGGAGAACAGTCCGATGAAATGCAAGGTACCGCCAGCCGTGGCGGCGCCGACCACCTCGCGCCAAGCCTGGCCCGTCCAGATCGAGCCCGAAGCGATGGATTCGTTCACCAGCTTGGCACCCTGGGCGAACACCCGTCCCGCACCGAACGCGTTGTGGCCCACCTCGCTGTTGCCCATATCCTCGTCGCTGGGCATGCCCACCGCCTTGCCGTGGGCCAGCAGACGTGTCATGGGATAGGTGCTGGCCAGTTGATCCAGGAACGGCGTGCGCGCCGTTTTCACCGCATCACCTTCCTCCCGCGAGGAAATGCCGACACCGTCCAGGATGATGGTAACGACAGGGCCTGGACATGGGGAAAAGCGCTCTGATTTATCCAGTTTCATGGCGGTCATAGGGCATCACTGGGAGGGAGAAGAATGAAGGACTTGTATTCTATACCCGCTACCGGGAGCCGCGTAGTCGATCCCGGGAAGACAGTCCCTTGCACCCGAGGAACACGGTGTTGCATTTATATCGAAATCTGTTGCAAACAAAACACAAAATGCTAGACTGGGACCGTAACACTAGAAGGCGGCGTCGTGACGAACCCACCGACACGGCTCCGCTTCCACATAAGAGCACGCGAAAACGTGCCACGAAACCCCGGATACACCCGGGTGTGATCCCGCGCGCGGGATAGCCCGACCGGGCGCTAGAACGCTGAAATCGATCAAGGAGTTGCGCCATGAACAAGCAGCAGATCCACGCCGCCACTGCGGCTCTCGCCGCCGGGGCACTGACCCTGGCCGGCTATTGCGGCCCCGCCGATGCCGCCAAACCGCTGTCGGAAACCGAGGGCGCCTGGGAAGCGGCCTTTCCTTCCGCCAACAAACCGGAGTTCATGAAGAACCTGGGCATTACGATTGGCGGCTGGGTGGACGCCGGCATCAGCTACAACAACAACAGTTCGCCCGACGGCTTCAACGGCCCGGTGGGTCTCAATGACCGCGATTCCGAGCCCCAGGTGAACCAGATCTACCTGTATATCGAGCGCCAGGTGGACAAGCAGGGAAGCAGTTGGGATTTCGGCGGCCGCTTCGATTTCCTCTACGGCACCGACGCCTTCATCGCCCAGTCCACGGACGAATGGGACCAGCGACTGATCACCGACGGCACCTCGCGCTTCTACCAGATCGCCCTGCCGCAGTTGTATGCGGAGATCTTCGCCCCGGTGGGCAATGGCCTCACCATCAAGGCCGGACACTTCTACGGCCTGACGAATATCGAGTCGGTGATGTCACCCAACAACTTCTTCTATTCCCGCAGCAACAGTTTCACCTGGGACGGGCCTTTCACCCATACCGGCGTGCTGTTGAGCTATCCGCTCAACGACAACTTCACCATCACCGGCGGCGGCGTGATGGGTTGGAACAACGTCAACCAGGACATGAGCAACTGGAACTTCCTCGGCAAGTTCGGCTGGACCAGCGACGACAAGAAGATCGGCTCGTCCTTCGCCATCGTTACCGGAGACAAGAGTTCCAATCAGGACAACCTGACCCGCTACACCCTGACCTACGAGCACGAGTTCATCGACCACCTGCACTACACACTGCAACATACTTACGGCGTGCAGCAGAACGACCCGACCCGCAACGGCAAGGACACCAAGTGGTACGGCATACAGAACTACCTGTTCTATGACATCGACGAGCACTTCGCGGTGGGCGTGCGCGGCGAATGGAACCGTGATCAGGATGGCGTTCGCTACCGTCTCAACGACCGCCCGGGCAGCATACCGGTCGGCATCGGCGCCAGCTATTACGAAGTGACGGCGGGAGTGAACTGGAAGCCGTTGAAGTGGATCGCGGTGCGCCCGGAAGTGCGCTATGACTGGTCGGACAAGGCCGACGCCTTCGACGCCGGCAAGCGCATGAGCCAGTTCATGTTCGCCACGGACGTGGTCGTCAGGTTCTGAGCCACGGCGCGCCGTGAAGCCTGGCGCGGGCCGCCCCACGCCAGGCTGCGCTTTCAAGCTGATCGGGAAAGGATTTCCGCGAGCGCCTCGACCAATTTGCAGGACTGTTCCTCCGTGCCGATGGTGATGCGAAGAAACTGGTCGATGCGCGGTTGGGCAAAGTGGCGCACGATGATGTGACGCTCGCGTAGCGCCGCCGCCAGAGCTGCGCCATTGTGGTGTGGGTGACGGGCGAAGATGAAATTGGCGGCGGAAGGCAGCACCTGAAATCCCAGACCTTCCAGTCCGCTCGTCAGACGTTCGCGGGTGAGCATGACAGCCTTGCGAGTGACTTCAAAGTGCTCTTGGTCTTCAATGGCCGCGACCGCCCCGGCGATGGCCAGCCTTCCCAGCGGGTAGGAATTGAAACTCCCCTTCACCCGCTCCAGGGCCTCGATCAGGCCCGCATCCCCCACCGCGAAACCAACGCGCAGCCCCGCCAGGGAACGCGACTTGGACAAGGTCTGCACCACCAGCAGGTTCGGGTAGCTATTGACCAGGCACGCGGCCGATTCCCCGCCGAAATCCACATAGGCCTCATCCACCACCACGACGGACTCGGTATTGCCCTCCAATAGCCGCCGGATCTCCGCCAGCGGCAGCATGCAGCCCGTGGGCGCATTGGGGTTGGGAAAGATGATGCCGCCGTTGGGCCTGAGGTAATCGTCCACGCGGATATGGTAATTCTCGTCCAGCGGCACGCGCTCGCTGGCGATGTCATACAGGCCGCAGTAAACGGGGTAGAAGCTGTAGGTGATGTCCGGGTAGAGCAGAGGGCGTTCGTGCTTCAACAGCGCGGCGAAGGCATGGGCCAGCACTTCGTCGGAACCGTTGCCCACGAACACCTGCTGGACTTGCAGTCCGAAATGGCGGGCGACCGCCTCCTTCAGCGCCGTACCGTTGGGATCGGGGTACAGCTTCAGCGCCTCGCCGGCCTCCTGCCGCAGCACCTCCAGCACCCTGGGCGAGGGCGGATAGGGGTTTTCGTTGGTGTTGAGCTTGACCAGATGGTTCAGCTTGGGCTGCTCGCCCGGCACATAGGGCGTCAACTCGCTGACCTTGGCGCTCCAGAACTTGTTCACGATGACTCGACTCCAATTGATTGAGCGCCCTGCGCGGATAACATGAGGGGGAAGGCGACGCAGTCGCACATTGTAAATGAAGCCGCGCGCCCCTTGGACATTTCCGGCAGTGCCTGCACCGAAGCTGTAAACTAAAGACAGTGCTTGCAATATCAACGTTCAGCGTTTGACCGACGTGTCGGTCCGCTGCGGTGGGTGAGACCATGAACCTTGCGCATGCTTTCGCGTTATCGTCATTGCCGTGGCTACTGAGTTCCGTCCAGGCGGGGGAAGTCTACCGCTGCACCGACGCCAACGGGCGACTGGCTTACACTTCCGATCCATCGACTTATTCCGGATGCGTCCCGGCGCGGATCGATGTCACGCAACCCAGCGAGGAGGAGGCAGCCCGCGTGCAGGAGGAACGTGAACGGGCCCTGGCGGAAGAGCGCGAGGCGGAATGGCTGAGGCTCGAGGAGCGGGAGATCAGGGCAAAGGAGGTGGCGGCCGAAGCCGCGCTGCGCCAGGCGCGGGCGGCGGAGGAAGCGGCGCGGCAACAGGAATCCACATCCCAGCAGCCTGCCGTCCCCCTCGGTTACTATCCCTATTGGGGTTACGGGCGCGGCGGCTTCGTGCCGACGCACCGCCCCCTCCCGCGTCCGCACGACAGGCCCAACCCGCCCATGGCCAATCAGCCGGGGGCGGGCCCTTCGGACGCGGACATTCAGCGCCGCATGGGCAGCGGGCGCTAGGCCGGTTCGGCCTCCTGCGGCAGTTCGGCCGTGCGGGTCTCATTGCGGCCGATGGTGAGTAGGTCCCACACAAGCAGGCCGACGCCCGTGGTGGTCACCAGGCCGAACAACAGTCGCCACACCATGGCCTGCTGGAACCAGGGGTGGTTCTGCGCGGCGAAATAACCCTGCCAGGTGGAGCCTTCCACCGCCCGCTCGATGAAGGATTGCTCATAGCCTGCAATCAACAGGGCCACGGTCATGCCGATCACCCCCACATTGAGCAGGCCCAGCGCCCACTTCCATTTCCAGCCGCCGTCGGCCATCCCGCCGCCCATCCAGACATTGCCGCGCCACTTCTGCACCGCCAGGTAGAAGAAGGCGATGTTGATGGTGGCGTAAGCGCCGAAAAAGGCCAAATGGCCATGGGAAGCCGACCACTGGGTGCCGTGGGTGTAGAGATTGATCTGCGGCAGGGTGTGCATGAAGCCCCAGACGCCCGCGCCGAAGAAATTGCCGAAGGTGTGGGCGATGATCCAGGCCAGGGCCGGGTGGTTGCTGTTCTTGAACTTGTGCACCCCGGAGTCGTAGACCGAATGCACCACCATGGCCACCAGGGGGATGGGCTCCAGGGCCGAAAAGAAGCCGCCGATGGAAAACCAGTAGTCCGGCGTGCCGATCCAGAAGTAGTGATGCCCCAGCCCCAGTATGCCCGAGCCGAACATCAGGGCCACCTCGATATACAGCCAGGTCTGCACGATCTTGCGGCGCGCGCCGAGCAGGTGCATCAGGCTCCAGGCCATGATGCAGCCCACCAACACCTCCCAGGTGGCCTCCACCCACAGGTGGATCACCCACCACCACCAGTACTGGTCCAC
This sequence comes from Methyloterricola oryzae, assembly GCF_000934725.1. Classification (NCBI taxonomy): domain Bacteria; kingdom Pseudomonadati; phylum Pseudomonadota; class Gammaproteobacteria; order Methylococcales; family Methylococcaceae; genus Methyloterricola; species Methyloterricola oryzae. The sequence goes on along the minus strand of NZ_JYNS01000024.1, from coordinate 20,880 downwards.
GCTGATGTTGGTGACGTAGAACATACCCGCCAGGTAGAGGCCGGCCAGGGCCACCAAATCCAGGGTCAGGACCCCGGAAATTCCCGACCAGCGACCCTTGGCGAAGGTGCCGGCGACGTTGTAGAAAAACACCAGCATCACCGCCACGATGCCGATATCGGCCCAGCGCGGCGCCTCGATGTATTCGCGCCCCTCGTTGATCAGCCATAGGCTCAGGTCCTTACCGGGGCCGGTCTGGATCAGCAGGTAGACCAGCACCACCACCGTTACCGCGGCAGTCAGCACATAAAAGCCGATCTGCCCCAGCTTGAGGCCGACGATCTCGGTGCCGCTCTCCTCTTCCAGGAACCAGTACACCGCCCCGATGAAGCCGTAGAGCATCCACACCACCATGGCGTTGATGTGCACCATGCGGTTGACGTTGAAATCCAGCCAGCCGAACAGGAAGCCGGGGGCTATGAACTGGATCGCGGCCAGCAGGCCAAACAGCATCTGGGCAATGAACAGCACCATGGCGACACTGAAGTACTTCACCGCCAGTTGCTGGCCGCCGTTGAGATGGGCGCTGTCCAGTCTGGCGAAGACCCGGTCCATTTTCTGAAGGGAACTGTCTACCGTGGCGATCATGGCTGCACCTGTGCGTTCAGGGTCTTGAAGTTATGGGGGAAACCGTTGGTGTCGATGGCCGACATCCATTTCAGGAAGGCGACGACGCCGCGGGCTTCCTCGTCGGTGATGCCAAGCTTGGGCATCCTGCGGCCGGAGGTGAAGGTGACCGCGTTCTTAACCGGATCCTGCAGAAACGCCAGCATCAGCTTCTCGCGCTCCTCGGGACTGGACCAGTTGGGATCCAGCCAGGCCTTGGTCAGGTCCGGCGCGTAATAGGCGCCATTGCCCAGCAAGGTATGACAGTTCATGCAGTTCTTGGATTGCACCGTCTTCTTGCCCAGGCTCACCAGGGCCTCGGCCTCTTCCTCGCTCAAAGCCTTCCCGAACAGGGGCGCGTCCTTGCCGATCACGGGACGGTAGCGGTTCGTGGCGCTGTCCAAGCGGTAGTCGATCTCCTTGTTGATGACGCTGTAGGCCTGAACCCGTTCGCCGCCCGCCCGGGTCTTGGACAGGGAGTCGAAGGTGAGGAGGATCAGGATGACGAAGGATCCCCCCGTCACCCAGATCGCGACCTTCTTCCAGAATGTTTCCGATGCCCATCGGGGCGTGTCTGTGCTCATCATGCTCTCCTTCTTTTCATCGTTGTGATGGGACGCTGGGGCCGGTTTGGCGCTGGCTCAATCGCCTCCTTCGCCGTGGCTGGCGACGCAGAGTTTCCAGATGGCCCAAGGTGCCGCCAGGTAGCCGGCCAGCATCAAGGCGGCGACGATGCGCCAGGGGCCGTCGAGGTGGGCCAGGCGGCTGAGCAGCAGGACGGAAAAGGCCAGGGCCGCGTAGCACACCCCTGCCGCCAGATGCAGCCAGGGCCGTGGGCGGATTCGAGAGTAGGCGAAGAGGGCGGCATAGGCGGCCCCGAACAGCACGATAGCAGCGGAAACCGCGAAGGTGGGGATGAAATCGGCGGGCGCGACGGCTTCGATCACGGTTCAAGATCCATCCTGAGTCGGCATGTGTCGATTGGGGCCTCAGTTTCCTCCAGGATGGACCTCATCGGCAAGCCGTAAGGCGCGCGGGAAAAGGATGTTGTTCTCCAGGTGGATGTGCCGCATGAGGTCGGATTCCAGTGCTTCCAGTTCCTGGTAGAGCAGACTGAAACTGGAGCAGGCGTCAGCAGGGCAGGCGTAGTCCCGGGTGATTGAACGCGCCTGCTTGAGCAGGTCGCCGACGGCCTCGTGTTCGCGGCCCATGACGGATATGGGTGCCGCCACCGAACCGAAGCAGGCGGTGGGGAGTTCGGTACCTTGGGCGACATGCCCCTCCAAGCCTTCGACATAGGGAAAGAGGACCTCCTCTTCCTTTCTGAGATGCGGCACCAGGTCGGCCGCCAGGCTGCGCACACAGGAATTCAGGTCGGCCAGTTCGGGGTGGGCAGCGCCGTGGCGCAGCAGCACGCGCTCCATCAGCCGGTCGATGCGGGCCAGGCTGGTGCGGGTGAAGGCATGATGGGTTTCGACGATATGCGCCATGAGGGCGCCCAGAGTGTCGGTGGCAACGCTCACTGGCTGGGCCGACTTGACCGCCTGGATCTCGAGAAGCACCTGTTCAGCGTCGAGGCCCGCCCCCTCGCAGGCCTCAGCGAGGGATTGTTGACCACCGCAGCAGTAGTCCAGCCGATGCAACTCCAGCACTCCCAGAGCCGCGGGATAGGCGAGGGCGAGATCGCGCAGGGTCGTTTCCGTGGCATAAGACATGGAGCTCATCCTTCCTGCGCGCGGCAGGATCAGGTGGATTGGCTGACATTGAAGGCATCGGCATAAATGTCTTTCATGGACGCGCCGGCCAGGAACGCCTTGCGCTTGGCGGCATTCACCATGTCCGGGTGCCCGCAGAGGAAAATGCGCCAGGACTTGAGATCGGGCTGCTCCTGCAGGGCCACGTCGTGCGCCCGTCCCCCGGCATAGCCATGCGGGACATCGGGGCCTGACAGGCAGCGTACGTAATCGAAATTGGTATATTCCCGCACCAAGTCGTTCAACTCGCCCATCAGGTAGAGCCCCCGCCGGTCGCGGCTGCCGTGAAAGAGCCGGATGGGCCCGGAATGCCCCTGACGCAGCGCATCGCGGATGATGCCGTACAGGGGCGCGAGCCCGGAACCCGTGCCGATCAGCAGTAGACCTTGCTCCGCCCTGCCAGGCACGTAGAAGCAGTCGCCAGCCGGGCCGCGCACCTGCACGGTCTTTCCCGTGCGCAGTTCGTCGTGCACCCAGCCGCTCACGCGTCCTTGGGGCAAGCGGCGCACGTGCAAATGGATATCCTCGTCTTCCTCCGGCACGCTGGCAATAGAGTAACTTCGCCCTAAGGCTTGGGTGCGAAACAGGTTGATGAACTGGCCGGGCCGGTACTCGATGGGCGCATGAGGCTGCAGCACCACCTGCATGATCTCGTCGTTGAGCAGCTTGAGGCCGCGCACGGTGGCTGGCACGGATGCCTGGCTGTCATCGCTCGGCAGGGCGACTTCAAGGTCCTCCCGCGGATGGCAGACACAAGCAAGAAAATAATTCTGTAGCTTCAGGCTGTCCTTCAGCCCGCGCTGGGCTTCCTCCGGCGGCGTTCCGCGAGTGGCCTGCATCAGACAGGTCTGGCACGCTCCGCTACGGCAGGAAAAAGGGACAGGCACGCCGTGACCGGTGAGACAATCAAGCACCGACTGGTTCTCGCCCAAGGGAAAGCTGTCAGTTTTGTACTTGATATGTGTCATGGCACCGTGCCTGTCGAGGAGGGGGGTACATCAGAAGAAGCACGCGGCCTGTCAACCGGCCTTGGAGGCAGCCGTTGCCGAGCCGCGCGTTCTACACAGGATCAGCGTCCCAGGACGTCGTTGCGCGTGCTTTCGGCAATCGCGGCAGCCTGGGCAATCAGGTCGTCCGGAACATTCAGTTCTTTCATGGTCGCCGCCAGGTTCTCCATGACCGCGTCGAAGTGCGAGTCGTTGAGCCCCTGCTTGACCAGATGGGCGTGCCCCCGGCGCATGTCCATGCCGGTGTAATTATGAGGACCGCCGAAAGCCATGGTCAGGAAGGATTTCTGCTTGGCAGCCTGCTTGTCCATATCGACGCCTTCAAAAAAGCGGTTGATGCGGTTGTCGCTCAGCACCTTGCGGTAAAAGATGTCTACGGCGGCATCGACCGCCGCCTCCCCGCCCAACTTGGCGTAGAGTGAATCATGGGTTTGGTCCCACCAATCAGCCAGTTTCTTTTCGGTCATCTCTTAACTCCAGACGGCAAGTGTTATTTGAAAAGCATGCGCGGATGCCGCCCTGCGGTCTTTCGCCGGCTTAAAGAAGCATCCGAAATAAATATTAGGTATCGAAACTTAATATGTCAAGAGCTTCGCCGTCCTGCTCCCCGATTCTTCCCGAAACTACTGCGCTGCCTGGCACATTTCGCCTCAGACAACTCACCGGCGATTAGGCCTGAAATCCGCAGTATTCCCGGGCGCCGTGAAAATCTACCTTCTTGACTCGCATTTGAGCCTTGGGCAAGACATCCGCACTGGTGTAAGCTATTCGCTAGCTTGATCTTGAAAGATGTTTTTGATATGCAGCTTACGCAGTTTACCGACTACTCACTGAGGGTGCTGATCTACCTGGCGCGCCTGCCGCAACCCGGCATGGCGACAGTGCCCGAGATCGCTAGCCATTTCGGTATCTCACGCAATCATCTGGTCAAGGTGGTGAACAACCTGGCGACCCGGGGCTTCATCATGACCAGCCGCGGCAAGGGCGGCGGCATGCAACTGGCCCGGCCGGCTGCCACCATCGGCATCGGCGAGGTGGTGCGGGTCACCGAACCACATATGAATCTGGTGGAATGCTTTGATCCGAAGGCGAACCAGTGCCGCATCGTCCGCGGCTGCGCCCTGAAAGGGTTCCTGTACGAAGCGCGCCGCTCCTTCCTGGCGGTGCTTGACCGCTACTCCCTCGCCGAAGCGGCGCAGACCGGCCTGGATCGGCTGCACAGCATCGAGAACGGCGCCCCGGACAGCCCCTAGGGCCGCTCGAAACCGCGGCCGTCTGCGGCATGGTGGCAAGGGCCTCGCAACGCCATGTCCACGCAGGCACCGGCATGTGAGACACTGAGCGCGCCATGGACACCTCTGAGTCGCAAGCGCGCCCGTGAATCCCCTGAAGAAACTGGCCGGACAAACGGCCATATACGGCCTCAGCACCATCGTCGGCCGCCTGCTCAACTACCTGCTGGTTCCCCTCTACACCTACCAGTTCGCAAATCCCAGCGACTTCGGCGTCATCACCGAGTTCTATGCCTACACCTCGTTCCTCAACGTGGTGCTGACCTACGGCATGGAAACGGCGCTGTTCAATTTCTCCGCCAAACGCGACGACAAGCCTTCCGTTTACAGCACCGCCCTGTTGTCACTGGGCCTGACCAGCGGGCTGTTCCTGGCGGCAGCCATCTGGCAGTCACCATCCATAGCCGTGCAGCTGCGCTACCCAGAACATGCGGACTACATCGTCTGGGTCGCCTGGATCATCGCCCTGGACGCGCTCACGGCCATCCCCTTCGCGAAGCTGCGCGAACAGCAGCGGCCGGGCCGTTTTGCCCTGCTCAAGACGCTCAATATCCTGGTCAACATCGGCGCCAACCTGTTTCTGATCGGGCTCTGCAAATGGGCGCACGATCACGAAGCACCGGCGTGGCTGGCCTGGGCGGGCGCACTCTACGATCCCGAAATTGGCATCGGCTACGTCTTCGTCGCCAATCTGATCGCCAGCGCTGTAACGGTGATGCTGCTGCTGCCCGAATTTCTGCAGATACGCTGGCCCTCGCTGGAACTCTGGGGAAAGATGCTGGGTTATGGATTGCCCCTGCTGATCGCGGGCCTCGCGGGCATGGTCAACGAGACCCTGGACCGCGTGCTGCTCAAGTATCTGCTACCGGAAAACGCCGCCATGGAACAACTGGGCATCTATGGCGCCTGCTACAAGATCGCCATCCTCATGACCATCTTCATCCAGGCCTTCCGTTACGCCGCCGAACCCTTCTTCTTCGCTCACTACAAGCAGGCCGACAGCAAGGCGCTGTATGCCCTGGTGATGAACTGGTTCGTCATCGCCTGTTCCTTCATTTTCTTGGGCGTCATGCTCAACCTGGCCTGGATTCAATATTTCGTGGGTGCCAGGTACCGTGCCGGGCTGGACGTGGTGCCCCTGTTGCTGATGGCTAATCTCTGCCTGGGCGTCTTCTTCAACCTGTCCATCTGGTACAAACTCACCGAGCAGACCCGCTTCGGCACCTACCTGACGCTCTGGGGCGCCGCCGTCACCCTGGCGCTGAACCTCGCGTGGATCCCGCGCATGGGCTACATGGGCGCGGCCTGGGCCACCTTGGTGTGCTACGCCAGCATGGCGGCTTGGTCTTATCTGCTGGGCCGGCGCTTCTATCCGGTGGCCTACGACCTTCGCCGAATCCTGGGTTATCCTTTTCTGGCAGCAGGGCTTATGTTTGCCGCAGAGCGGATCGAAGGCCTCTCCTCCTGGCTCGAACTAGCGGCAAAAAATGGGATTCTGCTGGCGTTCGCCGCCTTGACTCTGCTGCTCGAAATGCCAGCCCTGCGCGCAAGCAGGGGCTCTGCAAGTTCCGGCGTAAGACCCTGATGGATGAGTTTCCACAAGCCAGTTGGGACGACCATGTGGCAAAAACTGCTTTGCACGGTACTGCTGCTGATTCTGGGAGCCAGCGTTGGGCTGGCTACGATTTCAGGCGCCATCGCGGAGCCTGACGTTCCCGGGCAATCCAAGCAGGCGGACATCCAGGTGTTCGTGCGGGAGGGCTGTAGTCATTGCGCAAAGGCCAAGGCATTCCTCGACCAGCTGAAACAGGAATTTCCCGGGCTGAACATCGAGCAGCACGAGATCAGCGGCGATCCGGGAGCGCTGGAAACGCTGAGAGTGCTGGCCGAGAAAGAACATGTCACGCCGCGTGTGCCGGCATTTTTCTTGAATGGCCAGTTGATCGTCGGTTTCCTGGATGCAGACACCACAGGCAAGATGATCCGCGATGCGCTTTCCGTGCCCGCCGCGTCGCGGCAGCATGCCGGCGGGGATGGAGGGAGTTGCGAGGCGGAGGAGAGCCTCTCTTGCGAAGGCGCGCCGGCAACGCCGGTGGCCGCTGCTCAAACTAGCGATTTCGAGATTGAATTTCTTGGGCACCGGCTTTCCGTCGAAGAGGTAGGGCTACCGCTATTCACCCTGGCCATGGGACTGCTGGACGGTTTCAATCCCTGTTCCATGTGGGTGCTGATCCTCATGATTTCACTGCTCGCCCCCATGAACCAGCGTATACGCATGCTTGCCGTGGCGGGCACCTTCGTGGCGGTGGAGGGGATCGCCTACTTCATTTTCATGGCGGCCTGGCTCAATCTGTTTCTGCTGATCGGCTTGTCCAGGGCCTCGGAAATCGTTATCGCCGCCATCGCGATTCTGGCCGGTAGCATCAATCTCAAGGATTTCGTCGCCTACGGCTGGGGCGGGATTTCCCTTTCGATTCCTGATGCCGCAAAACCCGGCATCTACGCACGGATGCGGCGGATATTGCAGGCGGAAAACCTATGGGGGGCGATGATTGGCGCCGTGGTACTGGCGATTCTGGTGCAGATCGTCGAATTCCTATGCACATCGGGGTTTCCGGCGCTTTACACCCGGATACTCACGCTGCGGCACCTGGAAGGCGCGGAGTACTACGGATACTTGCTGCTCTACAACGTCGCTTACATGTTCGACGATGTTCTGGTGCTGGGCGTCGGCGTGATTACGCTCAGTCAGCGCCGGCTGCAGGAGAAGGAGGGCCGTTGGCTCAAGCTGATCAGCGGGCTTGTCATGGTTTCCTTGGGCATCTACCTGCTTTTGAATCCGAGCAACTGAGGCGATTGCGCCATTCTGGAAAAGCGGTACGCGCAATCTCACAATTGCCAGTTGGTCAGCGCAGCGGCAGCCCCAACTCGGCGATCGCCGGCTGCATCGCGCCCAGCCGCCAGCGGACGGTGCCAACATCACGCCAGGCTTGGGCCAGATTGTAGCCACGCAGCCCCGCTTCCCAATCCATGGGCACGCGGATCTCTTTCAGCTTCACGGTGAATTCCGCCTGATTCAGGTCCAGGCCCACTTCGTGGCCCCAGAAGGCCGTGACGCGCATCAGCCCCTTCTCCAGTCGCTTCGGATTGATATGCCGGGTGACCGCGACATTGGCCCACATGGACTGGATGCGGCCCCAATTGGGCGCGACGATGCGACCACCCTCGTTGATGAATGGTAGCCAGCGCTCCTGGCCCTGGGCATCGCGGTAGGTGATGCCGAGAATCTGGTTGTAGCCCTGGAAGTGGTCGTGCATGTACAGGGCATGGGGCGTGATGCCGAGGAAGGTATGGGATAGCAGCAAAACCGCGTTGCTGGCGGCCTCCAGCACCTGCCCCGCCTCCGAGGTCGCATGGCCCTCGTTGAGCCGGTAGACGATGCCGAAGTGGATAGTGCTGTTCAACTGGAGCAGGATCACCAGCACCAAGAACTTGGCGATTCGCCCCGCCATCTGCCGCGGTGTGCCGATCTTCTGCGCAAGATAACGGGCCAGCAGATCGTCCTCCGGGCGCGGTGCCGGCGGCGCACAGCTCAGGTCGCACACGATGCGCGCGCGGTTGTCGGCGATGCGCCGGTAGACGGCCTTGCCGATCTGATAGAAGCCCGGGAATCGCATCAGCCAGGCCAATGGCGCCGGGTAGACCATGGCCCGCAGGATGCGGATATAGGTGTCCAAGCCCTGGTACAGCCGCCCCGAGGCATCCAGGGCATAGATATCCTTGAGCAGATGCTCATCGGCGATGCCTTCCAGTTGCCGGTAATCGCGGGCGTGGCTCTGCAATCCTTTGAAGTCCACCGCCTTGAGGACATCGAAATGTCCGATGACGATGGCGGTGCGGTTACACAGCGGGCATTGCTGGTCATAGAACACCGTCACCTTCGGCTTCCGGCAGCGGACTAACCCGCCCAGACCGCGCCACCAGGCGAAAGGCACCAGCAGCGCATATTGCACCAGCATGCCGAAGCCAAAGGGATAGATGTTCAGGGAAAGAATGATCCCGGTGTGGAAGCTCGCCCCGATGAGCAAGAGGGGAACGCGAAAGCGACGGAACCAGAACAGGGGCAGAAAGGCAAACTGGAAGGCAATGAGGGTGTAACCGATCACCTGCTCCGCCAGCTTGTTCTCCAGCAGCCAACTCATGTCCAGGCCCGACATGTAATAGGGCATAGTGGGCGGCAACCAGGAACCCATGCCGTTGCGCCAGAATTCCGCCGACAGCTTGTGGATGCCGGCGTCTAGGTAGAGCAGCCCCATCAGGACAGCCAGGGGCAGGTAATAGGCCAGGACCGGCACCGTATCCGGCGGCTGGTAACGGTATCCCGGCGATGAAAACTTAAGCTTGCGGCGCAGATTGTCCAGGGACAGGGCCCGGTCCGCCGGCAGGAACATGAGGAAGAAGCTGGAGCCGATCATGAACTGATCGAAGCCGCCGTCGAACTCCTCCCACATGGGGGTGAAGCCCACGAAGATGAGCCAGAGCAGGTAGTTGGCCACCGCGGCGAAGCGGGTGCGGTAACCCAGGCTTAGGCAGAGCGCCACGGCCGCCCACAGCACCAGGAACAGGTGCACTACCGGCGAGGCCTGGTCAATGAAAGGCACCGGATCGAAGATGAAGTGGCGAAAATACAGCAGGAACAGGATCTCCTGCAGCGCCACCAATCCGAACAGCATGCGGAACACCCCGAGCCCCGTGGCCGGAACCTGCTTTTCCAGACCCTGGACGATGAGCGCACGCAGCTTTCTGATCATGGATACTAAAGCCTCAAATTTTGCATGGTTTTAAGTCCGCAAGCTTTCCACGGGCGGTAGCCCGCAGAGACAGCCCGGGAGATTCAGACGCTGGAGACAGGCTCCAAGGCGCGAAGAGGAGCGGAGCCCAGCCCCGCTCTCTCGCGGCCGACGGCAGGGTGCGCCGAGGAAAGCGCTTCGCCCTGCGACGGACGGGTTTTATTTCACCCGCATCAGCGGCTTGCCTTCGCTGCCGAAACGGCACAGGCCGCCGGAGAAATAGCGGGCGCAGTCCTGAGACTCTTCGATCTGGGCCTCGTCGCCGGAGAGATGGATCTTGAGCTCACAGTAATGGGCCTCGCCCTGCGCCTGCTTTTTCAGAACCAGTTCGTTCTCGCTGACAACTTTCGCCTCGCCGGCGATTTCAATGGAACACGGCTTGTCTTTCTCAATAGACGAAGGATCGAAATCCACGTCGATAAGCACGTTGGTGTCGCCCTTCTGCTTGGTGATCTTCAGGTGCTGAACGTGATCGCCGTCCCTGCGGACGTAGTGCTCGGCGCTGGCCAGCGCGCCGACGGAGAACAGCATTCCCAGTGCCAAGACGATTGCTTTTTTCATAGTTGTTTTCCTAGTCGACGGATTACGGTTAACTGGGCCGCTGTAAGCGGCCAGGGCCTGTCGCGGCCGGCGTTCACGGCCGCGGGACAATGATTGAGGATAACCCAACCCGCTTACGCGAGTCGACACAGTGACTCAGTCACGCAGCAGTTCGTTGATGCCCACCTTGCCGCGGGTCTTCTCGTCCACCTGCTTGATGATGACCGCGCAATACAGGCTGTGGCTGCCGTCCTTGGCGGGCAGGTTACCGGAGACCACCACCGAGCCCGCGGGAATGCGGCCATAGCTGATTTCGCCGGTCATGCGGTTGTAGATCTTGGTGCTCTGTCCGATGTAGACACCCATGGAGATCACCGAGCCTTCCTCCACCACCACGCCTTCCACCACCTCCGAGCGGGCGCCGATGAAGCAGTTGTCCTCGATGATGGTGGGGCCGGCCTGCAAGGGCTCCAGCACGCCGCCAATACCGACGCCGCCGCTAAGATGAACGTTCTTGCCGATCTGGGCGCAGGAGCCGACGGTAGCCCAAGTGTCGACCATGGTGCCCTCATCCACATAGGCGCCGATGTTGACATAGGACGGCATCAGCACCGTGTTGCGGCCGATGAAGGCACCCTTGCGCACGATGGCGTTGGGCACCACGCGTGCGCCGGTCTGGCGGAAGTCTTCCGGCGAGAAGCTGCCGAACTTGGGCTCCACCTTGTCGTAGTACTTGGTCGGGCCGCCATCCATGACGCGGTTGTCATTGATGCGGAAGGACAGCAGCACAGCCTTCTTCAGCCATTGGTTGACCACCCACTGGCCGTCCACCTTCTCCGCCACCCTGCGCTCGCCCTTGTCCAGCAGGTTTAGGGAAGTTTCCACGGCGTCACGGATTTCTGCGCTGCAACTGGAGGGCGACAATTCGGACCGGTTCTCGAAGGCCTGATTGATGATGTTTTCTAGGGACATGGGTTTTCTCGTTTACCTTAGAACATTGGACGGGAATGGGCCGCCTGATTTGCGCGCAGCCGACGCTAAAGGGATTTCACGAAGCTGACCAGGCGCCGGGCCGCCTCCGCGCATTCATCCAGGGGCGCCACCAAGGCCAGGCGCACATGATCCCTACCCGGATTGATGCCGCCGCTCTCCCGCGACAAATAACCGCCCGGAACCACGGTGACATGCTCCTGCGCAAACAGGTCGCGGGCGAAGGACTCGCCATCCACGGGGGTCTGCGGCCACAGGTAAAAGCCGGCGGGGGGCCTTTCCACCTTCAGCACCCCGGCCAGCAGGCCGTGCACCGCCTCGAACTTACGCCGGTAGAGTTCACGGTTTTCGCGCACGTGGGCCTCGTCGGACCACGCCGCGATGCTCGCCTGCTGCACCGGCAAGGACATGGCGCAACCGTGGTAGGTGCGGTAGAGCAGGAATGCCTTCAGGATTTCCGCGTCACCCGCCACGAACCCGGAACGCAGGCCCGGCGCGTTTGAGCGCTTGGACAGGCTGTGGAACACGACGCAGCGGCTGAAATCGGTGAGCCCCATGTTGTATGCGGTCTGCAGCAGGCCCGGTGGAGGGCTGGCTTCATCCGCGTAAAGCTCGGAATAGCACTCGTCCGAGGCGATGATGAAATCGTGGCGCTGAGCCAGTTCGATCAAGCGCCGCAGGGTATCCTCGCCCATCACCGCGCCCGTGGGATTGCCCGGCGAGCAGATATAGAGGAGTTGGCAACGCGCCCAAACGGACTCGGGCACGGCGTCGAAATCAGGCAGATAGCCCGTCTCGCGCGTCGTGTTCAGGAAATAGGGCTCCGCACCCGCCAACAGGGCTGCCCCCTCGTAGATCTGGTAGAAGGGATTGGGCATCGCCACCAGCGGGCCTTCAGCCCGATTGACCACGCACTGGGCGAAGGCAAACAAGGCCTCGCGGGTGCCATTCACCGGGAGCACATGCCGCTCGGGATCAAGAATCTCAGCCGGGATTTGGAAACGCTGCGACAGCCAGGCGCAAATCGCCTCTCGCAGACCCGGCGCGCCCTTGGTGCTGGGGTAATTGCTCAGCCCGTGCAGGTGCGCAATCAGCGCCTCGCTGATGAAATGCGGTGTAGGATGCTGCGGCTCGCCGATGGACAGCGCGATGTGCGCCTTGTCCGCTGGCGGAGTCAACCCGAGTTTGAGGCGGGCAAGCTTCTCAAATGGATAGGGCTGGAGTCGGTCAAGATCGGGGTTCATGGCAAAACGGAGTTGCCCCGACGGCACGACGTGAGGCACAGATTCTCAAAAGATCGGGGATTATACGGGATGAGCGGAAAAATTTCCTGCGAGTTCAAGAGCCCAGCAAACCATGCAGCCTTGGCCACTCGAAACAGGGACCGGGATCGGTCTTGCGCCCCGGCGCGATTTCGCTGTGCCCGGCGATGCGCTCGGTCGAAAGGCTTGGATAGTGCGCGCAGAGCGCCCGGATGAGGCTGGCCAATTGCCCATACTGGTCTTCGGTGTAGGGTAGGGTGTCGGTGCCTTCAAGCTCTATTCCGATGGAGAAATCGTTGCAGACTGATCGGCCGCGATATTCCGAGACGCCGGCGTGCCAAGCACGGCGATGAAAAGGCACGAACTGTATCACCTCACCGTCGCGGCGGATGAAGGCATGGGCCGCCACGCGCAGATTCCGGATGGTGTCGTAGTAGGGATGAACGCCCTCTGGCAGGGTATTGGTGAATAGGCGCTCGACGCCGTCGCCGCCGAATTCGCCCGGAGGCAGACTGATGCCGTGCACCACGATCAGGCTGACGTCCTCCGGATCGGGGCGCTCGTCATGATTGGGCGAGGGAATGTGACGCACCCCTTCCAGCCAGCCGGCTTGAATCATTGGCTCCGGCATGTTCACCAGCCTCCCGGAGGCACCGCCAGCCACTGATAGATGCTGCGGTAGATGCATAGCGGCAACAACAGGCTGTCCAGGGCAAAGCTCAGTGGCAGGTCGGCCAGGGGATAGCCGGGGCGCTGTAGTTTATAGCGCTCTATATAGGCGTCATCATGCTGCCATGCGGCAACGTCCAGGCGCACGCCGCTGTAGATGCGCGGTGCGTCCGCCCTAGGCCCGTCGTGGGACAGGAAGGTACCGCACGCGCTCAACAACGGCGCCAGGCATAAGCACAACAGGGCCAATCGTCCTCGCCGCGCCAAGGTGCTGACGTTATTGTCCGTCCAGGATCAGTCCCAGCGGGTCCATGTCGATCTTCTCCAGGCGCTGGCGCACCCGTCGCTGAAAGGCCGGGGAATCGTGGGTGCCGGGAACGTAATGCGGCACACCATCGTGGCCGAAACTGAAGTCGTCCTTGCACTCCGAGGCATCCACATCGCCGAAGATCATGGCCGCATAGCGGTATTCCGGATGCGGGTCGAAACCCAGGGACTTTGCGTAACGCACGGCGTCTTCCAGGAGCTTGCGCACGGCGGCAGGGTCGCGGGCGACGAACTCCTCCTCCGAAGCATGCATGAAGTCCTTGAGGTTCGCCTGGTAGGCTTCCGCCGTATCGATGCCGAACATGACGTCCTTGACCCCCAGACAATAGGTGTCGAGCAGGAACACGCTCACTGCGTAGTGGCCGTTGGGCAACCGTCGGCTGAACCAGATGGAGCCCAGGCCGACGTCGAACAAGCCCACCGGGCTGAACACGTCGGCGATGGGCGAGCGCGCCGCCGCGATCCACTCCGGTGCCAGGCCCATAGTCGATCCGGCGCCCTGGGCCTTGCGCAGGTCCTTGCGCTTGGCGGATTTCTTGGCGCGCTTTTTTTGCAGGGCCTTGGAACTCAGGGCCATGGATGGGTTCTCCTCGAGATGTTGTTCAGGCTTTGCGATACACTTCGGCGCCGCTCTTCACGAACTGCTCCGACATTTCCGCCATGCCCTGCTCCAGGGCCTCCTTCTCATCCAGGCCATGGTCCCGGGCATAGTCGCGCACATCCTGGGTGATCTTCATAGAACAGAAATGCGGGCCGCACATGGAGCAGAAGTGAGCTTGCTTGGCGCCTTCCTGGGGCAGGGTCTCGTCATGGAATTCAAGGGCCTTTTCAGGGTCCAGCGACAGATTGAACTGATCCTGCCAGCGGAACTCGAAGCGCGCTTTGGACAAGGCATTGTCCCGCGCCTGCGCACCGGGATGGCCCTTGGCCAGATCCGCCGCGTGGGCGGCAATCTTGTAGGCGATGATGCCGTCGCGCACGTCCTGCTTGTTGGGCAGCCCCAAGTGCTCCTTGGGCGTGACGTAGCACAGCATGGCCGTGCCGTACCAACCGATCATGGCCGCGCCAATGGCGGATGTGATGTGATCATAGCCGGGGGCAATGTCGGTGGTCAGCGGCCCCAGGGTATAGAAGGGCGCCTCGTGGCAATGCTTGAGCTGCTCATCCATATTGGCCTTGATCATGTGCATGGGCACATGGCCGGGGCCTTCGATCATGACCTGCACATCGTGCTTCCAGGCGATCTGGGTCAGTTCGCCCAGGGTGCGGAGTTCCGCGAACTGCGCCTCGTCATTGGCATCGGCGATGGAACCGGGCCTCAGGCCATCGCCCAGTGAGAAGGCCACGTCATAGGCCTTCATGATCTCGCAGATATCCTCGAAATGGGTATAGAGGAAACTCTCCTTGTGATGAGCCAGGCACCATTTGGCCATGATGGAGCCGCCACGGGACACGATGCCCGTGGTGCGCTTGGCGGTCAGCGGGATAAAGGGCAGACGGATGCCGGCATGGATGGTGAAATAATCCACCCCCTGCTCCGCCTGCTCGATCAGCGTGTCGCGGAAGATCTCCCAGGTCAGTTCCTCGGCCTTGCCGTCCACCTTCTCAAGAGCTTGGTAAATGGGCACGGTGCCGATGGGAACCGGTGAATTGCGGATGATCCACTCGCGGGTCTCATGGATGTTCTTCCCCGTGGACAGATCCATCACCGTGTCGCCGCCCCAGCGGATGGCCCACAGCATCTTTTCCACTTCCTCCTCGATGGAGGAACTCACCGCCGAATTACCCAGGTTGCAGTTAATCTTCACCAGGAAATTGCGGCCGATGATCATCGGCTCGGATTCCGGATGATTGATGTTGTTGGGGATGATGGCCCGGCCCCGGGCCACTTCGTCGCGGACGAACTCCGGGGTGATGAGTTTGGGGATGGACGCGCCGAAGGATTCGCCCGGATGCTGGAAGCGGTACATCTCCGCCACGGCCTCCAGTTTTTGATTCTCCCGGATGGCGATGAATTCCATCTCAGGAGTAACGATCCCTTTGCGGGCGTAATGCATCTGGGTGACATTGGCGCCGGCCTTGGCCCGGCGCGGACTGCGGATATGCTCGAAGCGCATGTGAGCCAGGGCCGGATCGTGCTGCCGTTGATGCCCGTAGCTGGAACTGGGACCGCTCAACTGCTCGGTGTCGCCGCGCGCTGCGATCCAGTTCTCCCGGAGGGCCGGCAGGCCTTCGCGCAAATCGACCGAGACGGTGGGGTCGGTGTAGGGCCCGGACGTGTCGTAGACATAGACGGGCGGGTTTTTTTCCACACCGAGCTTGCCGGGCGTGTCCGACTGGGACACCTTGCGCATGGGCACCCGGACGCCCGGCTGGCCCCCCTCAACGTACACCTTTTCCGAGGCCGCGAAGGGTTGGATGGAGGCCTTCTTGGCGGTAACTGCCTCGTGGAGGAACTCTTGGGGAACTGCGCTCATCGCTTTCTCCTGGATGGGAAACGGAAAAAGGGGGCGCAACGAGACGACTTCAGTCCTTCAATGCTTGAGGACGGGCTTTCCTACGCCGGCATTAACCGGGTCAGGTTCGAAGGGTGTCTCTCAGCCCCTGCCCTCACCAAACCGGCGAATCAGACAGAAGCACCCCCAGCCTTTCGGGACGCTTACGCTAAAGCATCGGACCGGAATTTGCAAGAAACCCCAACGATCCCGCGGCTTGAGCACGGACTAAAGCCCGCAAACACAGGAGAATTGGTTTATTGATCAGGCGCCAAATACCCTCCGGGTATTTCGGGCCGACGCCAAGGTCGTTACGCGCCCGACCTTGGCTGACGCGGCCTATGGCCGCGCCGGGGCATCCGTGCCCCGCATTAACCCGGCCACTTAGGGCCGGGTTAATAGTAGGTCGCTTAAAGAACGTGGCGGAGCCGCCAGAGGAAGTTGACAAGACGACGGAGCATCAGTCAGCGACAAAGTAATAAGGCTCACAAAATCAAGGCAGCTGACGATTGCCAGTCGCTACGTCTATTCAAGCCTGGCCAGAGGCAATGCACGAGCCACCAGCGCCACACCGCCTCCGGAACCTCGGGCAGGAAATGCGATTTCAGCAATGGGTCCAGACGGGTCTGAACTTCAAAGCCGTGAAATGCCCTGATCTTGGCAAGCGTTACCGGACCGTCGACTGCTTCGTCAACCGGCGGAGCAATAACCACGTAAACTTGCTTTTCCAGGTCATCACTCAGCGAGAAGACAGCCCGGGATTTGCGCACTGGCGCCCGCGCCATGAGCGTCCCTGTCGCATCAAACATATAGGCTTGAATTTCAACCAGGATTCCGTGTACACCCTCGAAGGAGACAACAAGAGACACTTGACGAGCTTCACTTTGGGGCCGCGGATTCATGTTCATCGGGATCATGCCTATGCTGTCTGTTTGGGCAACGCGGGGCGAGGTGAATTCAACCCGCGGCGGTTGATGCCCTTGCAGGGTAAACGGGCCGCGCTCCCGATTTCTGTGAAATATTTACCATAGACCTGTAGCGTATTACCCTCCCGTGATGGGGAGAACAGACATAGGTGGCTCAAGCAACGGTGATGGATTACAGCAAGCAGGGTAGTTCCGGCTACGCCAACAAAGTCGGATACCGCAAGACTCCAGGTGGTTTAGCGACGTACGGTGCGACGGCGCCGAAGCCCCGGGGGAGTGTAGGCGCCCAGGATTGCGCTGGTGCTACATGTGTCTTGCGGCGAGCTTCCATGCGCAGCGGTTCAGCGGCAAATCCTAGCCCCCTTAAATCCCCCGGCGCGCTCCCCGTCTTCAGCCAATTGTACTGACCCGTGCCCAGCAATCTGAAAAGGCATCTGTTCGGACTGTTTCTGGGTCTCAGCGCAGCGCTGTTCGGGCTGACACCCGTCGCGTCGGTCCTAGAGGAAATGAGTGGGCTGGATTTTTTGTTCTGGTTGCGCGGAGCCATTCAGCCTCCTGCCGAAGTGGTGACCATAGGGATCGACCGCAACTCCTCCCTCGCCCTCGGAGCCGGCGATGATCCGGCCCGATGGCCCCGTTCCCTGCACGCGCAAGCGGTGCGCCGACTTCACGCGGCGGGAGCCGACCTGATTGCCTTCGATATCGTCTTTGGCGATGCTCACCCGGAAGAAGATAAAGAACTGGCCGCGGCCATTCGCGAAGCTGGCAATGTGGTACTCGCCGACTTCCTCAAGCTCAGGCACCTTCAAGGGGACGTCTATGCGGAGTCGCTGGAGCAACCGGTTTCCGAACTCGCCGACAGCGCTGTCGCATCAGCGCCATTTCTTCTAGTACAAGGCGCCAAAGCCAACCGTTTTCTTACCCTGCATGGCGAACAGGGTGAGCGCCCCACATTGCCCATGATCCTGCTTCAGCTTCGGCTGGCCATGGCCGGCGGTAAAGCGCTGCTCTCCGCCGCAGCGGCAGACTGGGAGGGTTCGGCTGGCCACGGTGGAACCGTTCCGCTTGATCGCTTGACGAAGACCCTGCTGGAACAGCCCGAGTTGTTGCGCCGGGAAGGGACTGACACCCAGGCAGGACACCAGCTACAGGCACTGGCTGAGAGCTATGCCGGCAATCCGATCCGTTATTTCAATCACTATGGCCCGGCCGGGACCATCACGCGAATACCTTATCACCAGTTGGTCGAGGGCGACGTGGACCCGGACTTGGCGTCCATGCTGCACGGCAAGGTCGTGCTGGTAGGGTTCACCGAGAATTTCCAGCCCAACACCACTGAAGGAATCTATTATTCCCCATTCTCGCCGGTAAGTTCGCTCGAACTGGCCGCGACCGCCGTCGCGAATCTTCTGGAAAACCGCCAGGTCCGACCGTTCTTTGATGACCAGAAGCAATTCCTGTGGCTACTGTTCTGGGGCTATTTGCTTGGCCTGCTGAGTCAGTCCCGCGCCGTCAGCACAGGCAGCCTGCAGATCATTTTGGCCGCCACCGCCTATTTGGTCCTGGCGGCGATGCTGTTCAAGTCCAGAGGACTGTGGATACCGATATCGATACCCCTTTTCTGGGAAATTCCAGTCGCTCTACTCGCTTGTCTGGTGGGCAACTACATGACCCGCGCGCGCGAGCACCGAAAGATCCACTCTGTGATACGCCGCTTCATACCGGTGGACGTCGCCAGTCAGTTGATCCACCCGGAGAGCCACGTCCATTGGGACGGACGCCTGACGTTCGGGGTATGCCTGGCCACCGATGCCGGCCAGTACACGGCACTGGCGGAGAGCATGCCGCCCATGGCTCTGGGCGAACTCATGAACCGTTACTATGCCTGTGTTTTCCCTGCCGTTACGGGAAACCAGGGCTGGGTATCCGATGTGGTAGGCGACGCCATGATGGCAATCTGGACCGGCGAGGACGGCAACCTCGACCTTCGCCGACGCGCTCTCTCTGCGGCGCTGGAAATCCGCCAGGCCCTGTCGGCTTTTGAGCAAGACAACGGAATCGTGCTGCCCATTCGCATGGGCCTGCATTGTGGCGAGATGCGCGTCGGCTTCGTCGGCGCGAGCGACCACGGCGAATACCGCGCGGTGGGCGATACCGTCAACACCGCCGCTCGGCTGGAGGCGCTCAACAAACTGCTGGGCACACACATTCTGCTGGCAGAGGGTCTGACCCAGGGCATTGATGGCTTCCTGGTGCGGCGCCTGGGTTCATTTCTGCTGGCAGGCAAAGTCCAACCGGTTTCCGTGGTCGAACTGCTTTGCCAGAAACAGGAGGCACCGGAACATCTGCCGTTGATGATCGATCGATTCGAGGGGGCCTTGGAGCTCTATCAGAGAGGCGAATGGAGCGATGCGCTGGCTAAATTTGCCTTGCTGGCGATTGAATACCCGGAAGATGGACCCACCCGCTTTTACCGGGATGCCGCCGCCGCCCGCATAAGCGATCCAGAAGGCGGACCGCCAGGCAGCGCCATCGTCACATCGAAGACGGCACCGGCGCATCCCGTCTGATCGACACGCTTGAATTGGGAAGGACGAGGGGCATAGAATCCCCGAAGGCGACAGGGAAAACGGAAGAGGATGCCAGTGATTCGCCGAATCTCGTTGACTCGTTTGCTCCTTGCAGGCTTTGCCGGGCTGGTTGCCGCGGAAGAGGCTGGAGGCGCGTGCACCGAAGCAGTCGCACGCCTGGTCGTCATACAAGGTGCTGTCCAGAGCCAAGGCGCGCGTGGGGACTGGCACCCAGCCGCCAACGCCGAGAAGCTGTGCGCCGGAGACCGGGTGCGTACGCTGGAGCGCAGCCGTGCGACCCTGCAGCTGAATGACGAGACTTATCTCTCCCTGGATCAGCGCACCACCATCGTGCTTTCGGGGCTGAACGCCCGCATGCCCTCCTGGCTGGATCTGCTGAAAGGCGCGATCTACCTGCGCAGCCGCACCCCCAGTTCCCTCGACGTCAAGACTCCCTTCATCAACGCCGCCATCAAGGGCACCGAGTTCCTGGTCGCCAGCGGCGAGGCCGAAGGCCAGGTCACTGTCTTCGAAGGCCGGGTCGAGGCCTCCAACCCCAAGGGCTCGGTGACCCTCGACTCCGGACAGACCGCCACCGCTCAGGCCGGACAGGCACCGCTGCGCAAGATTGTCATCGCCCCCGAGGACGCCGTGCAGTGGGCGCTGTACTATCCGCCCCTGATCGACCTGGCCACCCTGCGCAAGGCCGCGGCAGACCCCGCCGTCAAGCGCGCCGCATCCCTTTACCTCGCCGGCGACAGCCTCGGCGCCCTGCGCGAGTTGGAAGCCGACGGCAGCGCCCATGTGGCATTGCGCGCCTCCCTGCTGCTGAGCCTAGGCCGCCTCGACGAGGCCCAGCCCCTGATCGCCCAGATTCCCAAGGCCGAATTGGGCCAAGCCCAAGCCCTGCGCTCTGTCATCGCCCTGACCCGCGGCGATAGACACCAGGCCCTGCTCCTGGCTGAGCAGGCCACCCAGGCACAGCCCGCCTCGCCCGTGCCCTGGACCGCCCTGTCCTATGTCCGTCAGGCCCAGTTCGATCTGCCGGGCGCCCTTGCCGCCGCGCAAAAGGCCGCCGAACTCGCCCCCGACAACGGCCTGGTCCAAACCCGGCTGGCGGAACTGCTGGACGCCACCGGCGACCGTCGTGGCGCTCACAAGGCCGCGCAGCGCGCCACCGAACTGAATCCGGCCCTCGCCCGCGGCTGGACCCTGCTCGGCTTCACCCAACTGGCCGACCTGGATAGTGATGCCGCGCAAACCAGCTTCGACACCGCCCTGAGGACCGATCCCAGCGACCCCCTGGCCCATTTCGGGCGGGGCTTGACACAGATTCGAGGGGGAGAACTGGAAGCCGGCACTGCGGAACTCGAACTCGCCGCCAGCCTTGATCCCAACGACAGCCTTACCCGCAGCTATGTGGGCAAAGCCTACTACGAGCAGAAGCGCTCCAAGCCCGCCCAGGGCCAGTACGACCTGGCCAAGCAATACGACCCCAAGGACCCCACCCCCTGGTTCTACGACGCCATCAAGAAACAGGCGGAAAATCGGCC